>DATJXN010000010.1 GCA_035500095.1 Candidatus Binataceae bacterium | reverse complement strand
CAACATGAGGCCCTCCGCTTAGGAGTACCCCACGTCGGGGTGGGTCATTTTTCAATTGGCGACCCGGGTCAGTTTTGCATCGGCGGCAACACAGAACGGACGATTCGTCTCGCAAAGAAGCAATCGCACGACAAACCGTATCTGAATTGCGATGAATTTGGTGGAGCAGAAGGGATTTGAACCCTCGACCCCCACGTTGCGAACGTGGTGCTCTCCCAGCTGAGCTACTGCCCCACCGCAGACGGAAATTCTACGCCGAAATTACCGTTTTCAAATAGGCCCGCAACCTATCAGCGAGCTCGGGCCGTTTCAACCCGAAGCCGATCTGCGCGGTGACGAAGCCCAGGCGATCGCCCAGGTCGTAGCGCGTGCCGGTGAATTCGTATCCGTACAGCGGACGGCGCCGGCAAAGCTCGAGCAGACCGTCGGTCAGTTGAATCTCGCCGCCCGCGCCGGGCTTGCCTGCGGCCAGCAGGCCGAAAATCTCGGGCGTCAGCACGTAGCGCCCGACGATCGCGAAATCGCTCGGCGCCTTCGCCGGCTCCGGCTTCTCGACCATCCCGTTAAGGCGCATGAGCCGCGGGCCGGCGGGCGAGCCCTCGACGATGCCGTACTTCGAGAGATCCTGCGGCGCGACGCGCATCAGCGCGACCACCGGGGCTTCGCGCGCCTCGGCGACGTCGATGAGCTGACGCAGGCAGGGCGGATCGGAGTCGAAGATATCGTCGGGCAGGATCACCGCGAACGGCTCGTCGCCCACGGCCGCGCGCGCCTGCAGCACGGCGTGTCCGAGTCCGAACGGCTCGGCCTGCTCGGCGCGCGTGATCCGCGCCATGGCCGCGGTCGCGCGGACCTGGGCCAGGAGTTCGCGCTTGCCGCGCTCCTCGAGATGGCGTTCCAGCCCGGGGACCGGCGCGAAATGGTCGAGCACCAGCGAGCGCCCGGGCGCGACCACGATGACGATTTCCTCGATTCCGGCGGCGATGGCCTCCTCGACCACGACCTGGATCGCGGGGCGATCAACGACCGGCAGAATTTCCTTGGGGATGACGCGAGTGGCCGGCAGCATCCGCGTGCCGAGCCCGGCCGCCACCACCACGGCCTTGCGAACTTTCATCGAATGCCTCGGGAGTCCGGATGCCAGCGCGAGTGCCTGGAGTCGGTTGACGCGCCGGCGAGCGAGCGAACTCGCGCCGGCGCCGGTTTCAGCGCGCCGAGCCCTGACGCTCGCGCGCCTCCTGCGCCGATTTGCAGGTGATGCAAAGGGTGGTCACCGGGCGCGCCTTGAGCCGCTCGATGCCGATCTGGCCGCCGCATTCCTCGCATTGGCCGTAGATGCCGCCGTCGATGCGGGCAAAGGCTTCGTCGATCTTGCTCAATAGCTTGCGCTCGCGGTCGCGCATCCGAAGCAAAAAGGCGCGGTCGGACTCGAGCGAGGCGCGGTCGGAAGGGTCCGCACAGGCTTCCGGGGCTTTGGTGTTCAGGGTCCCGAGCGCGCGCTCGGCTTCCTCCAGAATCTCGGTTCTCCGATCCTCGAGCAAACGGCGGAAGAAATTCAGGTCTCTTTGCCTCATAATTACGGGGCGTCAAGAACGTTCGAATTCTACTTGCACCCTACTGTCATGTAAACAGGGTGCGGAATAAACTCGGATCCGGGCCGTCGCTCCTTGCATGTCTGGCATATGAAATCGGCTTTCCTCGACGCGTTCTCAGGGCTCAGCGGCGACATGATCGCCGGCGCGATGCTTGACGCCGGCGCCGGCTTCGAAGAATTGCGCGCGGCGCTCGCCTCGCTGCCGCTTGACGGCTATCGCGTGGGCACGCGGCGCCGGGTGCTCAGCGGAATCGCGGCGCTCAAGTTCGACGTCGAAGTGAGTGCGCCGCAGCCCGAGCGCCATCTCGGCGACATCCGCGAAATCGTCCGTCGCGGAGCGGCGCTTTCGGACGCCGTCAAGGAGCGCGCGATGGCGATTTTCGGCGCGCTTGCCGAGGCCGAAGCGAAAATCCATCACACGACGCCGGAGGCCGTACACTTTCACGAGGTGGGGGCGGTTGATTCGATCGTCGACATCGTGGCCGCCGCCTGGGGTTTCGAGCGGCTCGGACTGGAGGAAATGGTCGTCTCGCCGCTGCCCGCGGGCACCGGTTTCGTGAGGTCGCAGCACGGTGTCATCCCGGTTCCCGCGCCCGCCACGACCGAGCTGCTGACCGGCTTTCCGATTCGGATGGGCGACGGCGCCTCCGAGATGGTAACGCCCACCGGCGCGGCGATCGTGCGCGCGCTCGCGAAGCCGGCGCCGCCCGCGATGGGCTTTCGAGTCGAGCGCGTGGGCTACGGCGCGGGCACGAAGGATTTCGCCGACCGGCCCAACGTGCTGCGACTGATGATCGGCGAGCGGGCGCAAAGCTACGACACCGACGAGCTGGTCGAGATCGCCGCCAATATCGACGACCTGAGCCCGCAGCTTTACGACCACGTGTTTGAGCGCCTGCTCGCCGCCGGCGCGCGCGACGTGACGCTGACGCCGACGATCATGAAAAAGGGCCGCCCCGCGGTCACGATCTCCGTGCTTGCCGATCCCGCGGCGCGCGAGCATATCGCCGCGGTGCTCTTCGCCGAAACCTCCACCATCGGACTGCGGTTTCATCCGGTCGCCCGGCTCAAGCTCGCGCGCGAAATGATCGAGGTGGACACGCGGTGGGGTCGCGTACGGGTGAAGGTCTCGCGCGCCGGCGATGATATTTTGACCGTGTCGCCGGAGTACGACGACTGCAAGGAAATCGCGCGCGAGCATCGGGTCGCGCTGCGCCTGGTTCTCGAACAGGCGCAGGCGGCGGCGCGCCGGCAGTTTTCCCGGGATGGATGAGCGGCGAATGGCCGAGCAGCGGCTGCGCATCAACGAGATATTTTTCAGCATCCAGGGCGAATCGACCTGGGCCGGGCGTCCGTGCGCCTTCGTGCGCCTTACCGGATGCGACCTGCGCTGCTCGTGGTGCGACACCGAGTACGCATTTCACGAAGGGCGGCCGATGACAGTCGAAGACGCTGCCGCTCAGCTTCTCGGCTACGGATGCGATCTGGCCGAAGTGACCGGCGGCGAGCCGCTGCTGCAGCCCGCCGTACATCAGCTCATCGCGCGCCTGCTCGACGCCGGCATGACGGTGTTGGTCGAGACTTCGGGCGCAAGCGACGTGAGCACCCTCGACCCGCGCGCGATCAAAGTGATGGACCTCAAGTGTCCCGGTAGCGGCGAAGCGGCGCGCAATCTGTGGAGCAACCTGGAGCATCTGACCGCGCGCGACGAGGTGAAATTCGTGATCGCCGATCGCGCCGACTACGAATGGGCGCGCGACGCCATGCGGCGCCACGGCCTTGCGGCGCGCGTCAATGCGGTACTGATGAGCTGCGCGTTCGGCCGCCTGGAGCCGGCGCTGCTCGCGGGATGGATCCTGGCCGACCGCCTGGCGGTGCGGATGCAACTCCAGATGCACAAGCACATCTGGGCACCCGACGCGCGAGGCGTCTGAGCAATCGCGATGGCGGCCGACGGGGGGAAATCCGCAGCTTCGCGCATCCGGCAGGTTCGCCTGGGGCTGGGGATTTGCGCGGGGCTCTTCGCGCTCTGGTGGATCGTCGAGTTCGCAACTTATGCGGGCCGCACCGGCGGCTTCGACGCTTTCGATTTTCTTTTTCTCCTGCTCGTAGCCGCCGTCGCATGGCTGCTGTACGAGGCCTGGGGGGCGCGATGCCCGCAATGCGGAAATCCCTTCTTCGTCAATTCCAGCCTGCCCGCGTGGGTCAACTTTTCCACCCAGTGTCCTTACTGCGGTGCAAATCTGAGCGACATGGAAGAACGCGGCGGATAAACCCGCGACGATAGCGGACTCCGGATGGGCAAGGCCGCGGCCGCAAAGCCGCGGCGCGATTTGACAAAACTTTGATTGGCGCGCGGCTTGCCGCCGGATTTTCCCGAGGTCCGCGATGCACAACTCCGGCTGGCGTCGTTCACCAGCTATTGCTTGCCCTCCTGCCCCACCTTCATAGTACCTACTATCGGCACTCCCATCGGACCCACCGGAATAAACACTTCGGTGTGGTTTGGCGAATTGACCATTTTCTCCTGCGCCTGAATCGCTTCGTATTGTACATACAGCGGAGTCAACTTCTGATTGATGGTCTCGGTCGCCTTGGCAATCCCGTCAGCGTCCGCTTCGCGAATTTGCGCCTTGGCCTTTGCCGTCTGGATTTCGATGGTGGTTTGTTCGAGTACCTGCGTGGCGGCAAGCTTATTAGCCACCGATTCCGCCACCGCCTTGGGATATTGAATATTACCAATGACGACGCTGATGATCGTGAATGAGGTGCCCTGCGTTAACTTCAGGATCCGAGCCTGCACGGCAGACCCGATCGCATCGACATTGTCCTTGACGTCGAGGCCGTTGTATTTCTGAACTTCATCGCGAGTGTAGGTTCGGAAAGGCTCCTTGACGAAATTGTCATACGCCACCTGCTCCGGGTAAGCGCCGATTCCGCTGAATTTTTCGACCAGCGCCCTTACGTTTTCAGGGTCTATCTTCCAGATCAGGTGAGCCCGAAACTCGATATGCAGGTTGTCCTTGGCCAGAACGGCATTCGTACCCGTGAACTCTTCGGTGCTGGTAATCGGAGTGACCAGGATGTTGGTCGCCTCGAGTCTCCAACCCAGACCGGTTGAAGTGGGCCCCGTTTGGAGCGCGTAGAATCGCACCGGCATCGTGTACGGATGTCTGGTAACGTAGCCGACGTAACCCGCCGGCGTCGAAGGATTAGTACATCCAATGATTCCCAACGCCGCAAGAAAAAGTAGCCGTCGCATTTGCATCCCCCTTTGTTTGCCGGGTCATATGAGTAATCATCATTTCCCTTCATACGCGGGAATATGATTAGCACCCGCTGAGTCTGCCAGATTCTGCAATGCTATCTAATAGACCCCGTACTTTGGCCGCGCAGAGCTGACAGATGCGCCAACGCGCGGCGAGGTGATCTGGCGCCTTGCGATTGTTCAGTTTCGGCGCTGGCGCGCGCCAACTCGCACACCGGTGAAAATTTCGGGGCTCAACGAAAGCGTTTGCGCCTCATTCATCCATCGCTTCCGGCTTGCCGCGCCCGTCCGTACCGCGGAAGAATTAACGTAGATCACGGCCTGATTTGTGCCCGCCGCCGGGTCGGGTCAACGCTTTGAACCTGACGTAAACGACAGACGCAGGAAATCGAGAGCAATCGGTTATCGGTGGGAGTTATGTATGGCCGAGTCCGGATATGGTTCTTCAGCATACGCTCCCGAAGGGATGGCTTATCTCGAGGAGTTGGCTTTCGATCTGCGCAACAGTTGGGATCACGGCGCCGACGAGATCTGGCGCCAGCTGGACGCCGAGCTTTGGACGGCCACTCATAATCCGCAGGTCGTGCTCCAAACCGTCGCGCGGACGCGCTTGCGGAGCGCCCTTGCGGACCCCGAATTCCTGGAAGGGCTGACCGGGGTAGTCCTTAAGCGGCGGCGGGCGACCCAGGCCTCAACGTGGTTTCAGCGAACGTATCCGCAGGCGCCGCTCACTTGTGGGCCTACTTCAGCATGGAATTCGGCTTGAGCGAGGCGTTGCCGATTTACTCGGGTGGTCTCGGCAACGTTGCCGGAGATCAGCTCAAGGCCGCTCACGACCTTGGAGTCCCGGTCGTGGGCGTCGGCCTGCTCTATCAGCAGGGCTACTTCCGCCAATTTATCGATTCCGAAGGCAATCAGACGGCGCTGTTCCCTTACAACGAGCCCGGGCAACTGCCGATTACACCCGTACGCGATGGCGAGGGCGAATGGATTCGGGTCAAGGTGCGGGTTGCAGGACCCACTCTGTGGCTGCGCAGCTGGCAGGCCAGCGTCGGGCGAGTAAGGCTTTATTTGTTGGATAGCAACGACCCGGTGAATGCTCCGGTCCTACGCGGCGTGACGAGCGAGCTATATGGCGGCGGGAAAGAATTGCGCCTGGAGCAGGAGTTGGTGCTCGGCATCGGCGGCTGGCGACTGCTCCGCGCCATCGGTCTCAAACCGGAAGTCTGCCATCTGAACGAAGGCCACGCGGCTTTTGCCGTACTCGAACGCGCAAGTGAATTCATGGTCGAGCACGGACAGTCGTTCGAGGTTGCGCTGACCGCTACGGGCGCCGGCAATCTCTTTACAACCCATACTCCGGTTCCGGCCGGGTTCGACAGCGTCGATCCGGCAATGGTCGAGCGCTACCTGAGACGCTATGCCAATGACGTGCTCAGAATCGATTTCAGGAACCTTCTGGCGCTGGGCCGCAACAATCCCGAGGACGCTAGTGAGCCGTTCAACATGGCCTATCTTGCGATCCGCGGAAGCGGCGCGGTCAATGCGGTAAGCGAGCTCCACGGTAAAGTCAGCCGGCGCACTTTCTCGTCGCTCTTCGATGGTTGGCCGCTTTCCGAGGTCCCGGTCGGTTCCGTGACGAACGGCGTGCACACGCCGACACATGGGACTCGGTGGCGGCGGACCAGCTATGGACGGAGGCCTGTGGCGTCGAACGCTGGCGGGACACGATGGAAGGCGTTGGCGAGCGCCTGCTCGCATTGCCGGCGGCCCCCCTGTGGGCGATGCGCGCGAAGAACCGCGAGGAATTGGTTGCCTGCATTCGTGAGCGTCTGGCGCGCGAAGCCGACGATGAACTATCGACCACGGTGGCCAGGAACGTCTTCGATCCGAACATTCTCACGATTGGTTTCGCGCGGCGCTTTGCCACCTACAAGCGGCCCAACCTCTTGTTGCGCGATCCCGACCGCCTAAGGCGGATTCTTTCCGATCCGCAGCGCCCGGTGCAGCTGGTGGTCGCGGGCAAGGCCCATCCTGCGGACGAGCCCGGCAAGGCATTGGTCAAGGCATGGATTCAATTCGTCGCCCAGCCCGTATTACGCAATCGGGTGGTCTTCCTGAGCGACTACGATATGTTGCTCGCCGAGTACCTGGTTCGCGGAGTCGATCTCTGGATTAACACGCCGCGACGGCCGTGGGAGGCGTGCGGCACGAGCGGCATGAAAGTGCTCGTCAATGGCGGGTTAAACCTCTCTGAATTGGACGGCTGGTGGGCGGAAGCCTATTCGCCGGAGGTCGGATGGGCGATCGGCGACGGTCAGGAGCACGAAGATAACGACGCCGGCTGGGATGCGGCCGAGGCTGAGCAACTTTACTCCTGCTGGAAGAGCAAATCGTGCCGAGCTTTTATGATCGCGACGACACCGGTATCCCACAGAGGTGGGTTGGGAAGATGCGTTAGAGCATGGCTCGTCTGACTCCGTGCTTTTCGGCAAATCGCGCGATTCGCGAGTACACGGAGAAATATTACCTGCCCGCCGCACGTCGATATCGCCATCGCACCGAAAATCGCGCAGCGCTCGCGATCGAGCTGGTCGAGGTGCAACACCGAATCGACGACCACTGGCAGGGAATTTATTTCGGTAAGCTCGAGTGCAAGAACTCCGACAGCGTCCACCATTTTCGACTACAGGTTTACCTGGACGATCTGGCGAGCGACGCCGTCAAAATCGAAATGTTCGCTGACGAAGCCGACGGGCTACCCGCGGAACGCTATCCGATGACGCGTGGCGAGCGCCTGGTTGGCGCCAAGGCTGGATGTTCGCCGCCGACGTCGTGTCGGCGCGTCCCGCGGAGCATTTCACGCCGCGAGCCCATGCGCACCATCCCGAACTGGCGGTTCCGCTCGAATGCCCGGCGATCAAGTGGCAGCGCTGATCCAGCGACGTGCATGCGCGCGAAGCGCGGCCTAGCGGCCGCATCGTGCGGATTGAACTAAATTTGATTGGCGCGCGGCTTGCCGCTAGGCTCTAGGCGCGATGCCCGGACCGCTGCTCAGCGAAGTTTTACCCGACCTGGTCGAGGAAATGGCGCACCTGTTGCGCGAGTGCGGCGCGGAGCCGCTGTGCAATCAGCTGCGTCTGCTCCAGATCGAATCGATCTGCGACTGCGGCGACGATAATTGCGCGAGCTTCGCGACCGCGGCCGAGGTCAAAGTCGCGAGCACGGTCCAGTTGCCGGCGACGGAGGGCTTCCTGATCATTGACCTCAACGCCGCCGGCGAGATCTGCTTCATCGAGGCACTCCATCGCCCCGACGTCAAATACATGCTCGAAGAGCATTACCCGGCCGGCTGACGCGCGGCGGCGGAAAAGGCGGCAATGTCCGATGGCGAAAAAAATCTTTCTTGCGGGTGCGACAGGCGCGGTCGGACGCCGAATGCTGCCGCTCCTGCGCGCGGCCGGCTATGAAGTGACAGGCACCACGCGCGCCGCGTCCAAGGCCGAGGAACTGCGCGCCGCCGGCGTCACGCCCGTCGTGGTCGACGCGTTTGATCCATCCGCGCTTACGGCCGCCGTCGCGGCGGCGCGGCCCGACGTCGTGGTCCATCAACTCACCGACCTGCCGCCCGGGCTCAAGGCGGAGTTGATGGCCGAGGGATTAATCCGCAACGCGCGCCTGCGTATCGATGGCACGCGCAACCTCGTCGGCGCCGCGCTCGGCGCGGGCGCGCGCCGTTTCATCGCGCAGAGTATCGCCTTCGTTTACGCCGAGGGGCCCAAGCCATATGAAGAGGGCGCGCCGCTGATGTCCCCGACCGAAGAGCCGTGGCGCACCACGATGGAAGGCGTCACGACCCTTGAGCGGCTCGCGGTCTCAACCCCCGGGTTCGACGGTATCGTGCTGCGCTACGGGATGTTCTATGGCCCGGGAAGCGGTTTCGAGACTGCGCCCGGCAAGCCGGCGGTGCACGTGGACGCTGCGGCGCAGGCCGCGGTCCTCGCGATCGAGCGCGGCAAGCCGGGAATCTACAACATCGCCGAGGACGACGGCACGGTGTCGATAGTCAAGGCGCGCCGCGAGTTTGGCTGGAATCCCGATTTCCGGCTGGCGAGCGCCGGGTTGCGCTGAGACTCCGCAAGCGCAGCCGTCGAAAAAAAGCTCAGCCCATCGCGCTTGCGCGCTCGGCCCCGGCGCGCAGCGCATCCACGAAATTGATCACTTCGGAAGCGACGCGATCTTTCTCGCTGTCCACCGTAATCACGTGAAAGCTCTCTTCAAGGATCACGGCGCGCTTTTGCTTGCTGCCGAGACGGCTCATCACGAAATCCACGTTACGGCGCATCGGACAGGTATGGTCGCGCCGCCCGTGGATGACCAGCGCGGGCTGGGCAACGCGACCAAGCCGCGGGCGCACCTCCGCCGACAGCTTCAACAGCTCGAGCACCGCGCTTAGCGGCATCAGGCGGGCCGACGGATGCACGCTGCGCGCGGCGGAATCGTAGATGTCCGAACCTTTGCCGCGCAGATAGATGCGGTCGGCGAGCGGACCGAGCGCGGTGAGCGCCTTGAGCGGGCCGCGCACCCACAGCGGCAAAAAGAACGCCGGCGAGAGTTTCGCCACCCCGGCAACCGCCTCACCTTGATCGGCGGCGAGCCGCGCCGCCAGCAGCGCGCCCATCGACAACCCGACCACCGCGACCGGATCGCCGAATCGATGGAGCCGCTCGAAGCCCTCGACCGCGCTTTCATACCATTGCGCGCGCGTGGCTGCGCCAAGCTCCTCGGCAGTGCCGCCGTGACCGGCCAGGCGCACGCCGCATACGCGGACGCCCGCGGCCGCTAATCGCTCGCCGAGATAGCGCATCTCGAACGGCGTCCCGCTGAGCCCGTGAATGAGCAGCGCGCTCACCCCGGCGCCGGGAAGGAAAAACTCGCTCGTGTCTGCCGCTGGATTGACTGGATGGGGGTCGTCGTCTGACGAGGTCATTCACTGCTCCGGATTCGATCTCGTTGCGCTTGAAGCTTGTCGCCCTTGATAGTCCCCATGTGGAGCGCCGCCTGGCTGCGAAAGCTAGCTCGTGGAGGTTCGCTCGCCGACCAGATCGGGACGCACGAAGATTTGCGCGCGCGCACGCAGGTCCTGAATAAAGCTCTCCCACGCCTGCGCCTGCCGCTGCCTGATGACCTGGTCCTTGAACGAGGCCTTCGCCGCCTTCCATTGAGCGTCCGTCGGCGGCGTGCGGCTTAAGACCTCGAATACGTAGGCGTTGCCGTCGCGAGCGAGCGGGCGGCTGATGATCCCGGGGGTGGCGGGAAGCTGCGACGCTTCCTGCACCGCCTCATGGAATTCGCCGATGCCGGGAATTGTGCCGTCGGCGCGCGAAAAATCACCCGTCGTATGCGGGGTTAGCTTGGCGGCCGCAGCCGCCGCGGCGAATCCAGCAGGGTTTTTTACCTGTTTGAAGAAGGCGGCGGCCTCATCGCGCGCCTTGAATTCCGCCATCTGACGCACCAGCGCGGCGCGAACCTTGGCTTGTACATCCGCCAGCTTCGGCACATAGCTCGGCTTGCGATCGACGAATTTCACGATGTACTGCGCGTCGTGGCCGTTGACTACGCGAATGTCATTGGGATTGAGCTTGAACGCCTCGCGCACCAGCGTCGGATCGGTGGTTTCTGCAGTAGCCTCATTGACGGCCAG
The DNA here is from genome assembly GCA_035500095.1 of Candidatus Binataceae bacterium. Lineage (NCBI taxonomy): Bacteria > Candidatus Binatota > Binatia (SeqCode) > Binatales (SeqCode) > Binataceae (SeqCode) > Binataceae bacterium (SeqCode). Next base: position 49,643 of record DATJXN010000010.1, on the reverse strand, counting down.
CATCGGCGTCTTCACGAAGTCGAGGCCGCGTTTGTCCGCAAGCGTCTGAAGGTCTTTGCCGTTGAGCGCATCGCTCAGATCCTGGTCGATCGCCTGATGGGCCAGCTCGGTGCCTGCGCGATGGCGCAGCGCATCGATGATCTTCGGGCGCGCCTCCTCCAGCGTCTCGACGCGCGCGAGCTTGTGCTCTTCGACCTGGATGACGTGGTAACCGAACTGGGTCTGGACCACGATCAGCTCGCCCGGCTTCATCGTGAAGGCGGCGTCGGCAAACGGCTTCACCATCTCGCTCTGCCCGAAATAACCCAGTTCGCCTCCGCCATTTCTGGTCCCAGGGTCGTCGGAGAACTGCTTGGCCAGCTTGGCGAAGTCGGCCCCACCCTTGATCTGCTTGAGCAGGTCGTCGGCCTTGGCCTTGGCGGCGGCCTTTTGCGCGGGCGTGGCGTCGGGCGCAACCGCGATCAGAATATGCCGCGCGCGGACCTGTTCGGGATGGGTCAATGAGGTGTCGCGCTCGCGGTTGTAATAGTTCTGGATTTCCCTGTCCGTGGGATTAACCTTGGCCGCGAGCTTGTCGGGATCGTAACGGATGAAGTCGAACGAGATGCGCTCGGGCTCGCGAAACTGTTCGCGATGAGCCTCGAAGAACTCGGCGATCTGCTTGTCAGTGGGGGCGATAGACGATTCGAAGTCTTTGTAGGGCAATTCGACGTAAGACATCGCGAGTCTCAGATTCATCTGGTCGTAGATCTGGCGCAGCTCGCTGTCGCTGATCTCGACCGTCTGCGTAACCATCCGCTCCATAAGTTGCTGCAGCATGTCGAGCCGGACTTCGGACTCGAAGTCGGCCGGCCGCATATTCTGGCTGCGCAGCGCCGTCTGATACATGGCGAAATCGAAGCGGCCGTCGACCTGGAAGGCGGCCTGTGACTCGACCATTCGCTCCAGGGCGGCATCGCTTATCTTCAGCCCCAAACGATTGGCTTCATCGAGCACCAGTTGCTGATCGACAAGCTGCTCGAGTGCCTGCTCGCGGACGTTGAAGCGGGCCAACGCCGCGGCCGCCTCGGGTCCGTAGAGCTGTTCCAGCCGCCGGCGCAGCTGTTCCGCTTGCTGATCGACCTCTTTGGTCAGGATCTGATGGCCGTTCACGGTCGCGACCGGCTTTAACCGGGTGAACATGCCGGTGCTGACACCCCAAAACGCGAAGACGCCGATCAGCACGATAACGACCGCGCGGGTCAGCCACGAGTACGCATGCTTGCGCATCAGGTCGAGCATTATGCACTCATCATATTTTGCGGCTTTTGATCGCGCAAATCACCCTTGTGCCTTGCTTCGTATGACACGCGTCTGTTAGCTTCGTCGTGGGTCTCGGGCAGATCCGAAAAATCCTGGAACCGCGCGAAACCCCGGGCCTTGTGTAGCCTGTCTTCTTGGAGGCGATGCGGAGGTTCGAGAACAAGACTCGGACCGCAGGGGGGCGATCCGGTGGTACTTAATTCCATACTCGGTTGGTTCTCTAGCGATCTCGCTGTCGACCTCGGCACGGCGAATACCCTGATTTATGTCAAGGGCGAAGGGATCGTGTGCAATGAGCCGTCAGTGGTTGCGGTGCAGAAGGACTCGCGCGGGGCGCGGCGAGTGCTCGCGATCGGCGCCGAAGCCAAGAAGATGCTGGGGCGCACGCCGGGCTCGATCGTGGCTATCCGGCCGCTGAAAGACGGCGTGATCGCCGACTTCGAAATCACCGAGAGCATGCTGCGCCATTTTATCCAGAAAACCCACAATCGCCGCTTCCTCGCGCGTCCGCGGATCGTCATCTGCGTGCCGTTCGGGATCACTGCGGTCGAGAAGCGCGCGGTGCGCGAGTCGGCCGAAGCGGCCGGCGCTCACGAGGTCTACCTTATCGAAGAGCCGATGGCGGCGGCGATCGGCGCGGGGCTGCCGATCACCGAACCTTCGGGCAACATGATCGTCGATATCGGCGGCGGCACCACGGAGGTCGCGGTGATCTCGCTGGCGGGCGTCGTCTTTTCGCGCTCGGTGCGGGTGGCCGGCGACAAGATGGACGAGGCGATCATCCAGCACATCAAGCGCAAGTACAACCTGCTCATTGGCGAGCGCACCGCCGAGCTGATCAAAATAACTATCGGTTCCGCCTACCCCGGAAACGAAATCCAGACCATGGAAATCAAGGGCCGCGACCTGGTGGCCGGCGTGCCCAAGATCATCGAGATTACCGACGAGGAGATTCGCGAGGCGCTGATGGAGCCGGTCCATCAGGTGGTCGAATCGGTCCGTATCGCGCTCGAGCGCACGCCGCCGGAGCTGGCCTCGGACATCGTGGACAAGGGAATCGTGCTGGCGGGCGGCGGCGCGCTGCTGCGCAATCTCGACGTCCTGCTGCGCGAAGAAACGGGGCTGCCGGTGACGCTCGCTGACGACCCGCTGACCGCGGTGGTGATGGGCGCGGGCAAAGCGTTGGACGAAATATCGCTCCTGCGCGACGTGACCGTCGACTAGCGAGCGTCATCGCCCGAAACGGCCTGCCGATGACGCCAAGGGGCATCGCCGAAACACATAGCGGTGAAAAACTATTTTCTGTGGCGTAACCGCGTTCCGATCACGGGTGCGGTTCTGCTGCTCATTTCCGCCCATTTCCTGTGGAGTGGAGTTCTTCCCGACCAGCGGGCGGCCAGACCGCGCGGCCTGGTGATGGAGGCCTTGGCTCCGCTGCAAGTCGCCGCCGCGCGCTTGGCCGACGGCGGTGCCAGCATCTTCCATGACTACTTCGACCTGGTCGGCGTGCAGCGCGAGAACGCGCGGCTGCGCGCCGAGCTTGCCCGCGAGGAAACCCAGCGCGCCCGGCTGGCCGAGCTCGAGGCCGAGAATCTCCATCTGAGCGACATGCTCGAGCTCAAGCAGGCCCTCGCGCTCAACTCGGCGGCGGCCAACGTTATTGGCGGCGACGCTTCAGGTCTCGCGCGCACGCTGGTGCTGGCAGGCGGCGCCGGTCAGGGCTTCGAAGCCGGGATGGCCGTGCTTTCGACCGAGGGCGTGGTCGGCAAGCTTATCGCGGTTGGTCCGAGTTCGTCGCGCGTGCTGTTAATCAACGATCACAACTCGGCGCTCGACGCGTTCGACCAGCGCTCGCGCGTGCGCGGCATCGTGGCCGGCGTGGTCGACGACGGGCTGGTGATGAAATATGTGGACCGTTCGGAGGACGTGAAGAGTGGGGATACAATCGTTACCTCGGGCCTGGACGGGATTTTCCCGCGCGGGCTGCTGGTGGGCGAGGTGACCTCGGTGGTTCGCGAAGGGCCGGGATTGTTCCTGACGGTCAATATCGCGCCGGCGGCTGATTTTCGCCGTCTCGAGCAGGTGCTGGTGATAACCCAGCGAATGCCCCAGCCGCCGCCGGCGGGGCCGAAGAGCTGAGAGGTCGTGCGTTTGGCCGCGCTGTTCGCCGTTTTAACCCTGCTTGCGCTGGCGGTTCAGACCACGGCTTCGCGCTGGCTGCCGCTGAGCGCGCTGGTGCCCGACCTCGTGCTGGTGCTGGCGGTCGATCTGGGCTTGCGGCATCGCCGCGCGCTTGCGCCTATAATAGCCTTTGCGATGGGTTACGCGATGGACGCCTTTTCGGGCTCGCAGCTCGGCGTCAACACCTTTGCGATGACGCTGATTTACCTGATCGCATATGAAGTCGGCGTGCATAGCTCCGCGACCGGCGCGGAGGCCGGCGCCGTGCTGGCTTTCGTCGCGGTGTTGATCCAGAACCTCGGCGGCTTTCTTATCGGCACGCAGTTCCGCGCTCCTGACCAGCTCGCAACCCTGGTGCCGGCGGCGCTCTTACAGGCGACGGTGACCGCGGTGTGCGCGCCGCCCGTGTTTGGATTAACCGCGGGCCTCAGGCGGATGCTGGGGCTCAGCCAGGAACGCCGCGCGCGCGGCGGCTGGATTGGGCGAGGAGCCTGACGGTGGCGCGCTGGCGTTATTACAACAGCAGCAAGCAGTCGCGCGCGATCCCGCGTATCGAGCCGCGCCTCGCGATCCTCTCCGCTTTCATCGCTCTCGTTCTGGCCGTGGTAACGGTCCGCCTCTATTACCTCCAAATCATCCGGCACAAGGAATTTGTCGAACTCGCCGACCGCAACCGCATCCGCATCCATCGCCAACCGGCGCTGCGCGGCCTGGTCTTCGACGTTCATCATCGCCCGCTCGTCGACACCAGACCGTCGTTCGATGCGGTGATGGTGCCCGAGGACGTCCGCAACGTTAAGCAAACGGTCGCAAGGCTGGAGAACCTGCTCGGCCAGGACAATATTGCCGCCAAGCTCAGCCAGGCCGAAGACGACGGGCGCCCGCCGTTCGATCCGGTCACGGTCGAAGAGCATCTGGGCTGGCAACAGGTGGTCTCGCTCGAGACCCATCAGCTGCAGCTGCCGGGCGTGAGCCTCGAGGTGATGCCCGAGCGGCACTACATCTACGGCGGACTGGCGGCGCATCTGCTCGGCTACGTCGGCGAGGTGGCTGAGGCCGACCTGCGTCGCGAGAACAACTATCGTATGGGCGACGAGATCGGGAAGTTCGGTCTGGAGCGCGTGTTCGAGAGCGATTTGCGCGGCCAGGCCGGAGGCCAGGAGATCGAGGTCGATTCGGTCGGCCGCCGGCTCAAGCTGCTGCGCGAAATTCCCGAGATTCCCGGCCAGAGCGTCGTGCTCAGCCTGGACCTCGACGTTCAGCAGGCAGCCGAAAAGGCGATGGGCACGTGGTCGGGCGCGCTGGTCGCGATCGATCCCAACACGGGCTACATCCTGGCGATGGTTTCGCATCCGACGTTCGACCCCAACATCTTCGCCAACGGGATCAACGCCGTTGGATGGCGCGGGCTGACCACCGACCCCGCGCATCCCCTGACCAACCGGGTGATCGCCGGGGCTTATCCGCCCGGTTCGACCTTCAAACTGGTCGACTCGATCGCGGGGCTCGAAGAACGGACGCTCACCCCCGAGACCAGCTACTTCTGCCCGGGCGGGCTGTACTACGGCAATCGCGAATACCATTGCTGGCGCAAACAGGGACATGGCACGATCTCCGTGCATCGCGCGATCGTCAGCTCCTGCGACGTCTTCTTTTACCAGGTCGGCATCCATCTCGGCATCGACCGCCTCGCCCGCTGGGCCCGTCTGCTCGGGATGGGCGAACGGACCGGGATCGATCTCGACAACGAGCGGCCGGGCGTGATGCCCTCGTCGCTTTGGAAGGAGAAGCGGTTCCATCAGCGATGGTATCCGGCGGAGACGTTGTCGGTCGCGATCGGACAGGGCTACGTCGCGGCTACGCCGCTGCAGATGGCGATGGTGGTGTCCGAGATTGCCAACGGCGGCATCCGCTACAAGCCGCAGTTCGTCAAAGCGGAGGAAGCGCTTGACGGATCCGTGGTCAGGCACTTCCCGCCCGTCGTCGAACGCCGCATCCCGATCGACCCCGTCATCCTCGAAATCGTGCGTAGCGGAATGTGCGACGTGGTCAACGGCGCGGGCGGCACCGGGCACGCGGCCCATCTCGACAACATCACCGTATGCGGCAAGACCGGCACCTCGCAGGTCGTGAAGGAGGCCGGCAACGCGCGCATCCCAGAGGACAAGGAGCCGTTGAAATACCGTGACCACGCATGGTTCGTGGCCTACGCGCCCGCGGAGCATCCGCAGATCGTCGTCGCCGCCGTGATCGAGCACGGCGGACACGGCGGCAGTGCGGCGGCACCGGTCGTACACGACGTCATGCAGAAGTTCTTCGAGATCTATCCGCCGCCGGGCAGCAAACCGGCCGTGACTCCACCCGCGGCGCCGCAAGAGGCGCCCGGCTCCGACCCCGAGAGCCCGCCCGAGGGCACGGTCGCCGACCGGAGCGACTGAGCGCAACCGCGATGGCTCTCGATCGGCGGCTCGTTTACCACTTCGACTGGACCCTGTTCCTGATGACGCTCGGGCTCGCCGGCGTCGGCCTCCTGAGCGTGCTTAGCGCCTCGTGGGGCGGCACCAAGCACGCGCTCGATCCGCTCGTCGTGCGCCAGCTCGTCTGGATCGGCGTGGGCGCGGCGCTGATGGCGGCGGCGGCATTCTTCGACTACCGCGCGCTCGCGACCTACGCGTACCCGCTCTACGCGCTTACGGTCGGGCTGCTGGCGGCGGTGATGGTGGCGGGGCACGTGACCGGCGGTTCGCGCCGATGGCTCAACCTCGGCGTGCTCAGGCTGGAGCCGTCGGAACTGGCCAAAATCGCGCTGGTGCTGGTAATGGTTCGGTACCTGCGCGAAGAGCCTCCGCGCGGCGGATGGAGCTTTCGCCAGATGATCATCCCAGCGGTGCTGCTGGGCGTGCCGTTGGTCCTGGTGCTCAAGCAGCCGGACCTCGGCACCGGGATCGTTCTGATGATGGCGACGGCGACGCTGGTCTTCACCAGCGGCCTCAATGGACGCGTGCTGCTGGTTGCGACGCTCGCCGCTGCGCTGGCCGCGCCGGCGGGATGGCACTTCCTCAAACCCTACCAGAAGCAGCGCCTTGTGAGCTTCCTCAACCCGCAGTCCGATCCGCTCGGCGCGGGCTACCACATCATCCAGTCCGAGATCGCGATCGGCGCCGGCGGCGCGTGGGGCAAGGGCTTTCTCAAGGGCACTCAGGCGCGGCTGAATTTCCTTCCCGAACAAACCACCGATTTCATCTTTTCGGTCTTCGCCGAAGAATTTGGCTTCGCTGGATCGATGGTGCTGATGGCGCTGTATGTGGGAGTTATCGCGCGCGGCCTCTGGATCGCGCGCCATGCCCGCGACCGTTTCGGACAACTGCTCGCCGTGGGTCTGACCGCAATCGTGTTCTGGCAGGTCGCGATCAACGTCGGGATGGCGAGCGGGGTGCTGCCGGTGGTGGGAATCCCGCTGCCGCTGGTGAGCTACGGGGGTTCGTCGCTGATCGCGATGATGGCGGCGATGGGCGTGATGATCAGCGTCAACACCCGCCGCTACCTGTTCTGACCGAAACGGGCCGGCCCGCGCCCGCCGCATGTGACCTTGACGTCCGGCCCACCTCGAACATGCCGATAAGACGAACGCCACGAACATAGTTATGGGGCAGCGAGACTGAGGGTCTTTTCCGCGCGGAGGTGAGCAATGCGAATTGACGCGATCGAGCCGAGAAAAACCGCGATGATCGTGGTCGATATGCAAACCGACTTTGTGGCGGCCGGCGCGGCGATGGAAACGCCAGCGGCACGGGCCGCGGTGCCGAAGATTGCCGAAGCGCTCGCCATCTGCCGCGACGCCAAAATCAGAGTCATCTACACCGCTCATGTGCACCGCCATGACGGATGCGACATGGGACTCTTCGATGACATATATCCGCCGATCGCGAAGCGTGCGGCCTTGGTCGATGGCACACCCGGAGCGGAGATCTATCGCGAGTTGGCTCCCGCCCCGGGCGAGCATGTCATCAGGAAGCATCGCTATAGCGCGTTTTTTGGCACCGACCTCGAGATCATCCTGCGCGAGTGGGGCGTCGATACGGTTATCATCTCGGGGACAACCACCGAAAATTGCTGCCATGCGACTGCCCGCGACGCGATGTTCCGCAACTATCGCGTGATCTTTCTTTCCGACGCGACCGCGACCGTTGACTACCCGGACAGAGGATTTGGGACGATGCCGGCGGCCGACGTGCACCGCGCCACCCTGGTGATCCTCGCTGCATCAACCGCACATGTGATGTCGGTCAAAGACATGATGGGGCGCAAACGGCAATCAGACGGATGAGAGCCGATCTTGAGTACACAAGCTGACCTTCAAAAAGTGACGGCAAGGACCGTCTCGCCGGCCCGCGCATCGGGCTGATATACTTGATCGCGGGCGCGCGCGGCGCGTCCAATCCAAATCGGGTGTATCAACGATGACTTCCAAGGGCAGGAAATTCGACCAGCCCAATCCGTTTTCGGACCCTCTCGATCGCGAAATCTACGAGGTCCATCGCCGCTTCGTCGAGGTTATGGAGACCGACCGGCTGGGTTCGATCGGCGCCGGCACCAAGGAACATTACCTGCGGATCATGCGAGCGCTCGCCGACAAGCTCGCCGTCCCGACCAAGCCGCTCTCGGAGATCCTCGGCGAGATCATGTCGGAGGCCGCGCCGCTGCTGTTTCAGGCGATGCAGCGCTAGTCTAGTGTGGTGTCCTGTGAAATACGTTTCATCCCAAGATATCGAGAGATATCGAGGCCGTCATTCCGAGCGCAGCGAGGAATCCCGGCTTCCACGAAAAACGAATAAAGATCCGGGATTCCTCGGTCGCTGACTCCCTCGGAATGACACCCTAACGCTTTTCCGGATAGGTAAGTTATCTGCGGGACACCACACTAGCGCCTACGCCCCCAGTTCGTACGCATTCTCTTCGTGCTCGCTGAGGTCGAGCCCGACCCGTTCGGCCTCGTCGCTCACCCGCAATCCCACCAGCGCATCGGTCAATCCGAGCAGCACCAGGCTGCCGAGGAAGGCGAACGCGATGCTGGCCGTGACCGCGACGGCCTGGATTACCAACTGGCCCGGGTTGCCGAAGAACAGACCGTCGGCGCCGGCCGCATTGACCGCGACGCTGGCGAAGAGACCGGTCGCCAGCGCGCCCCAGATGCCGCCCACCGCGTGTACGCCGACGACGTCGAGCGCGTCGTCGTAGCCGAAGCGCCGCTTCATCCGCACTGCAAAAAAGCACAGCACCCCCGCCGCGGCGCCGATCACTATCGCCGAGATCGGTCCCACATACCCCGAGGCCGGAGTGATCGCGACCAGGCCGGCGACCACGCCGCTCGCAACACCGAGCGTGGTCGGCTTGCCGAGCATGATCCATTCCGCGAAGACCCATCCGAGCGCCGCCGCGGCCGCCCCCAGATGGGTCGCGACGAAGGCCGAGGTCGCAAGCCCGTTGGCGGCAAGCGCGCTCCCGGCGTTGAAGCCGAACCATCCGAACCACAACAGCCCGGCCCCGGTCAGCGTCAGGGTCAGGTTGTGCGGCGGCATCGGCTCGCGCCAAAGGCCGCGCCGCTGCCCGACGATCAGCGCGGCGGCGAGCGCGGAGGTCCCCGAAGAAATGTGCACCACCGTGCCGCCCGCGAAATCCAGCGCACCCAAGCGATGCAGCCAGCCGTCAACGCCCCATACCCAGTGCGCCAGCGGATCGTAGATCAGGGTCATCCAGAGCAGGCTGAAGACCAGGAAGCCCTTGAACGAGATGCGCTCGGCGAAGGCGCCCGTGATCAGCGCCGGCGTGATCACGGCGAACATGCACTGGAAAATCATGTAGGCCTGATGCGGAACGGTCGCGGCGTAGGCGGGGTACGCCTGCGTCGCGCTCACCCCGCGTAGTCCGATCCAGTGCAGACCGCCGATCAGCGCGTTGCCGGGCGAGAACGCGAGGCTGTAGCCGAACAGGACCCACTGGATCGAAACCAGTGCGGCCAGGATGAAGCTCTGCATCAGGATCGCCAGCACGTTCTTGCGCCGCACCATCCCGCCGTAGAACAGCGCGAGACCGGGCGCCGTCATCAGCAACACCAGCGCAGACGAGGTCAACAGCCAACTGGTATCGCCGCTGTTGATCGTAGCCGCAGCGTCGTCCGCATGCGCCGAAACGGCGAGCAGCAGGAGCGCCCCAACGGTTCCGAGGCAGGCAGTCAGCCTTGTGCGCAGCATCGCAGACTCTCCTTGAACACAACGTGTCAACGCAAAATGAAATGCCCGGGCGGCTTTGCGTCACGCCAGGCAAGGCCGTTTGGCGAAGTTTGTGACAGAACTTGGCGCACGGGACAAGTGCAGCGCAGGTCCCAAAAAAGGTCTGCGGCGGGCCGGCGAACGCGGGCCTCAGCCTTTGGGCAGCTGCAGGATACGCTCGCCGATCATGTTCTTCTGCACCGCCGAGGTCCCGCCCGCGATCGTCATGCTCTCGCTGTAAAGGATGCGCCGCAGCCAGTCGCCGTCAGGCGCAAACGGCGAGCGGCGCTCGAGCAGCGCGAACTCGCCGAGCAGCCGCCCCGAGAACTTGACCATCCGCTGCGTCAGCTCGGTCGAGACCAGCTTGCCGATCGAGCTTTCCGGGCCGGGCAGTTGACCCTTCAGCCGGCGCGTCAGCGCGCGCAGGCCGTTGTATTTTTTTGCCGCGACTTCGATCGCGAACTGCGCGAGCTGCTGGCGGATCTCATCGTCCTCGGCCGCCGCGCGCCCATCGATGATCGCGCCGCGCGCGATCTCGACCATTTGCGCGAGGGTCTGCTCGGTGCCGCCGATCGTCTCGCCGATCCCGAATCGCTCGTGCATCAGCGTGGAGACCAGCACCTGCCACCCCTGGTTGAGCGGCCCGAGCAGGTTCTGCTTGGGCACGCGCACATCCTCGAAAAAGATTTCGTTGAACTCGGAATCGCCGGTTATCTGTCTGAGCGGGCGCACGGTGACGCCGGAGCTTTTCATATCCACCAACAGGCAGCTCAATCCCTTATGGCGGGGAACGTCGGGGTCGGTGCGCACGAAGAGCTGGCAGAACTGCGAGCGATGGGCGAGCGTGGTCCAGACCTTCTGGCCGTTGACGACGAAGCTGTCGCCTTCGAGCACGGCGCGGGTCTGCAGCGCGGCCAGGTCCGATCCGGCGGCAGGCTCCGACATCCCCTCGCACCAGATCTCCTCAGCGCTCAGGATCTTCTGCAGGTAGCGCTGCTTCTGCTCCTCGGTGCCCCACTGCATCAGCGCGGGACCGGTCATGATCACGCCGAGCACGTTGGATCCCATCGGCAGGTTCAACCGTCCGAGTTCCTGCTGGAAGATGACCTGCTCGACGAAGGTCGCGCCGCGTCCGCCGAACTGCTTCGGCCAGGTGAGCCCGGCCCATCCGCCTTCGTAGAGCTTCCTGTGCCAGAGCCTCAGGCGCTCCCAGAGAAAGTTTTCGTCGGCGCGTTCTTTTTCCTCCGGCGTAAGCGGCGGCGGCTGATTGGCCTCGAGCCATCCGCGCACTTCCATCCGGTAGGCTTCCTGTTCGGGCGTGTAGTTGAAATCCATCGCTCGGTTACCCCGGTCGAAGTTCGATGCCGTGAGCGATGCTAGCGAACCGGCGTTTGGCGGGGTAGTGGCGCTGATGAGAGCGAGAAAGGCCGGCGATCGAGCGATTGATCGATCTCGCCCGCCGGACAAAGCTTGCCGGATGGAGCGCGAAAGCAAATTCTCATACCTCTGCAACCGATGCGGCCGCTGCTGCCGCGATAAGGTGATTACGCTCTCGCCCTACGACCTAATCCGGATCGCTCGCGCCACCGGGGTGAGCACGGGAACGGCGGTCGCGCGCTTCACCATACGCCGCGGTTCGCTCCTGCGCTTTCTCTCCGACGGCCGATGCGCCGCGCTGGGCGCGGCGGGCTGCGCGATCCATCCGGGACGCCCGCTCGCCTGCCGCCTTTATCCGCTCGGCCTCGAGCGCTCGGCGGGCGCCGCCGGCGCGGGATATGTCGAGCGCTTCGTTAAGCTCGAACCGGCCGTCGGTTCGCTTGGCGAATACGGACGCTCGGGAACAGTCGCGGAATTTCTCGAAGCTCAGGAGGCCGCGCCCTACTTCGACGCCGCGGCGCGCTATTATCCGATGGTCGCGGCCCTCCGCCAGCGCGTCGCCGCGAGCGTCGATTTCGAATGCGTCGAACCGCGCGAGTTTTGGCGACGCGCCGCGCGCGAGGCGCTGGCGGAAACCAACTACGATCCGAATCCGCTAATCGACGCGCTGTTCGATCCAGACGGCCTTGGATGCGGCCGTGCGGACGCCGGAGAAACCGCACTCGCGCATGTCGCGGCGCTCCGCGAAATATCGGCACGCGAGCGCGACGGGGCGACGGCGGCGGCAGCGGCGGTGATGCTTGCAACGAGCCTCGGCTACGGGCCCGGCGAAGCGGCGGGGCCGCCGGCTAACCCTTGATTCTGGAGTCGATCTGAATTCCCGCGCCCTTGGCGAAGCCGAGCAGGATATCGCGGTCGCTCTGCAGTCCGCCGCCCTGGACGTTCTGCGCGTCCTCGAATTCGCCGCGCACGTGGCCGTTCTTCATGTCGATGAAGGTGATCTTCAACGTAATCGCGGTGGTGCCGTTGTTGCCCGAAGAAGTGTCGGGCTGGTAGCCCGTCAGTTCGCACTTGATCAGCAGCGGCTCCGATTCGGCCGGCGCGCTCGCGACGACGTTGTAGCCGCGGTTCCTGAGCTCGACCGCCACGCCCTCACCGATGACTTGCGCGGCTTCGGCGCCTGCCGGCCCGCTCTGGTTCGCGACCGGCGGCAATTCAAAAGCGGTGTACGAGGCAAGCGGGATGTCCGGAATCTCGGGCGGGGGCTTGGACGCGGCGCAACCGGTTAGAATCACCCCCGCGATCAGCGCGATACACCTCTGCCAATTAAGCTTGTCGCGGCGCATCAGAGCGACCCTAACCAATTGCGCACAAGTTTGCGATCCACGCCTGCGATTTTAATCGGAGTTTTCCGCGAGGCGTCTTGCGCCCGGCCCGCAAAGCACGGCGCGAACTCCGCTTGGAGTTCTCCGCTTAAACCGCACGAACGTCGCCACAACCGTCTCGAGGCCGGCAGTAACGATTCCAGCGCTCAGGTGCTGCCCGCGCGCCGGGCGGCCTTGACCGAGAGCTGGCGGTAAATCGGCAGAAGTTGATCCGCGAGCCGCGCGCGCGAAGCGCTGCCGCGCCGATTGCTCCGCGCGCGCGCCCAGCGCCGAGTCGCGCGCGAGTTCGCCGATCCGCTCGGCCAGCGCGCTCGCGCGCCCCGCCTCGTGGACCAGCGCGTCCTCGCCCGGCCTTACCAGCTCGGCAGCGCCGCCGCCGCCGCTCACCACCACCGCCCGCCCGCACGCCATCGCCTCCGCGATCACCAGCCCGAAGGGTTCGGGCTGCGTGCTCGCGTGGACGACGACGTCGAGAGCGCGCATCGCGGCCGCGGGCTCGTCGACAAACCCGGTGAAGCCGACGCGGCCCTCAAGCCCGAGGTTCGCGGCCAGGCGGCGCAGATCCTCGAGGTCGTATTGGCTGCCCTCGGTCTGATAGAGCGTGCCGCCGATCACGTAGCCGCGGGCTACAAAAAAGCTTTAACAGTTTTAGACCTTGCTCCTTATATAAGAAATTGCAATGCTAGGGTCAAGTCTGCTAATTACAACACCATGTCGCGAGTCTAAAGGCTTTCTGAGCAAATTTTCACACAGCGGATGATCAAACCTCGATCGATTGCACTGAATTGACCTCTGAACGCGCGGAAGCGATCACCGCCCAAGCGTTCAAAGCGAAAACTTGTTTTCGAATTCAGCACAAAGCGCAGCAAGGATCGTCGAAAAATCGCCAACCAGAGCAAACGTCGCGTGCTCAAAAATTGGCGCCTCAGGATCGATATTGACCGCGACGACGACCTCGGCCCGCTTGATTCCGACCGTATGGTTAGGTGCGCCGCGCACGCCCAGCGCAATGTATAGGCGCGGATCGATCGCCTTGCCGGTCAACCCGACCTGCAACTGCCGCGGCATCCATCCCTGATCCGTCACGCGGCGCGTGGCGCACATCCCGGCACCAAGGAGGCGCGCGAGGTGCTTGGCCGCCGCGACGCCGGCGGGTCCGCCAACGCCCATCCCGACCCCGACCACGATGTGAGCGCCATCGAGCGGCGCGACCGAATTATCGAGCAGCGAGTGCGTCGCGATCGTCCGGCTGAGCGCCGGCGAAATCCGGGGCCGCAATGTCTCCACCGCCGCTTCGCGGGTGCTGTCGGCGGCGGCAAGCTCAAGCACGCCGGCCCGCACCGTAGCCATCTGCGGCAGCGTTTTGGACAAAATTGGCGCGACTATGTTGCCGCCGAACGCCGGCTTCAGCGCGACCATCCGTTCTTCGCCGTCAAGCTCGATTCCGATCGCATCGCCGGTAAGGCCCAGGCCAAGACGCGCCGCCAACCGCGGTCCCCAATCGCGGCCGCGCTCGCTCGCGCAGAGCAGCAAGCCCCACGGCGTCCGCTCGCGCACCAGATGCGCCATCGCTTCGGCCGCGGTCTCGGGCGCATACGACTCCAGCGCGGGATGGTCGAGGGTCAGGACGTGGTCGGCGCCGAAGCTTGCCAGCAATTGCGCGTGGCGCGCGATCGTTGCCGAAAACCCGACGGCGACCAGCGCGCCGCCCAGCCGCGCGGCCAGCTGATCGCCGTGCGAGAGCAGTTCCAGGCTGCCGCGCGTGATCGCGCCCGCCAGATCGGTTTCGCAGGCGACCCACAGGTCGCGCCCGCGAGCCGGTTTACGGATCGCCGCGCTTACCGGGCGGCGAATCCTGTCCTCGCGCCTGAGCGCACCCATCGCGGCCAGCGCCGCGACAACTTCGCGCGCCGCGCGCGCCGGATCGGCGGCGTCGATCGTGCGGCATTGCGGATGACCGGTCTCGACCGCGCGCACTTCCTGCACCCAGGTCGGCGATGCGCCCGCACCGAACTGCGCAAGATCGGAGTCGAGCGCTGCTGCGCGGACGACCTCGATCGGCCGCGCGCTTGCCGTGGCCGCGGCTTCGGCCCTTACCCGGATCGGCTGCGCGACGCGCTCGGCGCAGGTCAGCACGGCGGGCAGTGCGCATTCGACTTCGTCGTATCCTTCATCGCTCTCGCGCTCGGCCCGGACGCCGCGGTCCTTTATCTCGACCTTGCGCACACCGGTGACCTGCGCGACGCCGAGCAGCTCGGCAATTTCGGGACCGACCTGTCCGGTCTCGGCGTCGAGCGAATATTTGCCGAGCAGGATCAGATCGAAGTTCTCGCGCCTGAGCCACGCCACGAGCGTGCGCGCGGTGGCAAGCGTATCGGATCCGGCGAAGGCACGATCCTCGAGATGCACCGCGCGATCCATCCCCATCGCCAGGGCGTCGGTCAGCGCCGCGCGCGCCTGCGGCGGCCCCATCGTAACGACCGTCGCGTGAGCGCCTAGGCTGCCTTTGAATTCCGCCGCGAGCGCGATCGCGCGGAGATCGAACGCGCTTATCACGTTGACGCCGTCGCGCCGGATGGTCTTGGTCACCGGGTCGAAGTTGGCGTCCTCGATTAACGGAATCTGCTTGATACAGACGGCGATCCTGAGCACGGCGCTGGCTACTCCTTAAGACGTCGCGATGGTCGAGCGGGGGCCGGATGGCGATGCGCGTCGAGCCTAACCGAGCCGGCCGCGCGGATGCAAGGCAGTCCCGGCCGCGGCGAGACGGCTTACGGCGGCGCCCGGGATCGGGTAATTTCGCAGGATGCCCTGCGTTCGCGAAACCCTCGCCGCGCGCATCGCCCGGATGCGCCGCGCTGCGCTTTCCCTGCCGATCGCTGCCGCATTTGCGATCGGCGGCTCCGCCGCCGCCGCCACCTCGCCGCCCAGGCGTATCGTGTCGCTCGCGCCCGCGGTCACCGAAACGCTTTTCGCGCTCGGCGCCGGCGGCGAAGTGGTCGGCGTCTCGCAGTATTGCGACTATCCGCCCGAGGTGGCGCATCTGCCGCGGGTCGGCAGCTTTCTCACGCCCAACGTCGAGGCGATCGTCGGGCTGCGCCCCGACCTCATCATCGGACCCGGACTCACCTCGAGCCAGCGCGAGGTCCGCGCGCTCCAGACGATGGGCTATCCGACGCTCACCATCGACGACAACTCGCTGGGGGGCATCGAGCAGAGCATCAGCCTCATCGGTGCGCGCACCGGCCGCGAGCGGGAGGCTGCGCGCCTGCTTGCGACGATCCAGGCCCATATTGACAGCGTCCGCGCGCGCATCGCGCACACCAAACCGCGCACGGTCGTAATGCTGGTGGGGCATCAGCCGATCGTCGCGGTCGGACGCGGCACCTTTCTCGACGGTCTGCTGAAGCTTGCGGGCGGCGACAATCTCGCCGACCTCTCGGACCAGGGTTGGCCGCATCTCAGCCTCGAGTACATCATCGCGATCCGGCCCGAGGTGATTCTGGACGGCGCGATGGGGAGCGATGCGAGCACGCCGTCCGGCTTCTGGGCGCGCTATCCGAACGTGCCGGCCGTCCGCGATCATCGCGTTTACGGCTATCCGCAGGACCCGATGCTGCAGCCGGGGCCGCGCGTGTGGCAATCGCTGGAGATTCTGGCGCGGCGGATCCATCCGGAAGCTTTCGCCGCGCCCTCCGACACGCCGGGCGCTGCGCGATGACGAACGAACCCGCGGGGATTTCCGCGCCCCCGGCGCCCGCGCGCTTCAGCGGCGCCGCGCTTGCGCCGGCCGCCATCGAAGATCTCTCCGCCGCGCATCTGACGCGCGCCCGGATGACGCTCACGCTCGGCGCGCTTGCGCTCCTGGTGCTGCTGAGCGCCGTCGTCGCGGCCGCCTTCGGCACCGTCCATATCAGCCTGCTGCGCGCTCTCTCCGAGCCGCGCAGCCCCGATCATGCGATCTTCTTCAGCGCGCGCCTGCCGCGCGTCCTGATGGGCGCGGCGGTCGGTGCCGCGCTGGCCGCGGTCGGCGCGGCGCTGCAGGCGCTGGTGCGCAATCCGCTCGCCGAGGGCGGCATCCTCGGCATCTCGGGCGGCGGCGCCTTCGGCGCGATCGTCGCGCTGGTGTTCGTCGCCGGCCGCACCGCCGCGGTGACGACGGTGCCGCTCTGCGCGTTCGGCGCGGCGCTGCTCTCGACCGCGGTGGTTTATCGTCTGGCCGTGGTTGACGGGCGGCTCGAGCCGTTCACGCTGCTGCTCGTCGGGGTGATCTTCAATTCGATCTGGGGCGCCGCCATCATGATGGTCAACAGCGTGGTCAATTACTACTACGTCCACGACATCGTTTTCTGGCTGATGGGCAGCCTGGAGGCGCCGACCTACGGCGAGATCGCGATGGTGGCCCTGCTGGGCGCCGCGGGATTCGCGGTGCTGATGGCGCATGCGCGCGACCTGAATCTGCTCAGCCTCGGCGACGAGGCCGCGAGCCAGCTCGGCGTGGACGTCGATCCGATGCGCCGGATGATCTTCATCGCGACCTCGGTGATGATCGCAGCGGCGGTGTCGGTCAGCGGCATCATCTCCTTCGTCGGCCTGATCGTGCCGCACATGTTGCGCCTCGCCTTCGGCGCCGACCATCGCTTGCTCCTGCCTGCGTCGTTCCTCGGCGGCGCGGCGTTCCTGGTGATTGCCGACCTGGTCGCGCGAGTAGCGATCGCGCCGAGCGAGTTGCCGGTGGGCGCGATCACCGCGCTCTGCGGCGGTCCGTTCTTCATCTATATGCTGCGCCGCGAGGGACGCGGACCGCTCGCGCTCTGAGCCCGAGGATCGCGCCCAAGGGATCGCGCCAAGGAATCGCATCAGATGACCGACGTTCAGCCTTCGCCTTCGATCGCGCCGCACGCCCCGGCCGGCGCCACCGCGCCGGCGCTCCGCGCCTCCAACCTGGTCGGCGGGTACGGCGAGCGCGCCGTGCTCCACGGCGTGTCTTTGGAAGTCGCGGCGGGCGAGATGCTGGCGATCGTCGGCCCCAACGGCGCGGGCAAGTCCACCCTGCTCCGATTGCTCTGCGGCTCGCTCGATCCGTGGCAGGGGACGGTCGAGTTGCTTGGCGTGCCGCTGGCCTCTCTCGAACGGCGGGCGCTCGCGCGCCGCCTCGCCTTCGTCGGCCAGGAAAATTCGGTCGCCTTCTCGTTCACCGTGCTCGAAGTAGTGTTGATGGGCCGCGCGCCGCATCTCGGATCGTTTCATTTCGAAAACCGCGGCGACCTGATGCTCGCGCGCGAGGCGCTCGAGCACTTCGATCTGCTCGCGCTCGCCACACGGCCGATCCAGGAGCTTTCGGGCGGCGAGCGCAAACGGGTATTCCTTGCGCGCGCGCTTGCGCAGGAGCCGCGCGTGGCGCTCCTCGACGAGCCCACCGCCCATCTCGACCTGCGCCACGTCGCCGACATTTTCGGGCGCTTCGGTGAATTGCGCGCCGAGCGCGGGCTCGCCGTGGTTGC
Organism: Candidatus Binataceae bacterium; assembly: GCA_035500095.1. Classification (NCBI taxonomy): domain Bacteria; phylum Candidatus Binatota; class Binatia (SeqCode); order Binatales (SeqCode); family Binataceae (SeqCode); species Binataceae bacterium (SeqCode). The sequence goes on along the minus strand of DATJXN010000010.1, from coordinate 31,625 downwards.
GACGCTGCACGATCTGAACGCGGCGGCGCTCTATGCCGATCGCGTCCTGCTGCTCAAGAACGGCCGCGCGATCGGCTGGGGCGCGCCGGACGAGGTCCTGACCGAAGAGAAACTGCGCGAGGTTTACGAAACCGAAGTTTACGTCGGACGCAATCCGAAAACCGGCGCGCTCGCCGTATTGCCCGGTGCCGGCCCGCTTAAGCGGTGAAGAAATGAAACCCTGTCATGCAGCGATTCTTCTGGCGGGATGGTGCCTGATCGCGCCGCCGATGTACGAAAACTACAACTCGAAGCACAAGCTGCTCTCGACCCGCGCCTACGTCAACGCGCCGCTGCCGGCGTGGACCAACTTCGGCACCTACCCGACGCGCGAAAAGTGCGAAGCGCAGCGCCACAACGACTTCGACGACGCAGTCAAGGCTGGACCCGGCAGCAGCGCACGCGACCGGGCACTGTGGGAAAGCTCGCGCGCCGCGATGTGCGTGTCGGCCGACGATCCGCGCATGAAGCAGTAGCGCGCGCGGCCCGAATAGCGCCGTCCGGGCGCGCCGGCGGGCCGCCCTTACCTGGATCGCGAAGGCAGACGCACGACGCCCTTCGCCCGCACCGACAGTTCGCCGTCCTGGTTGGTCGCGGTCTGCGCGACCTCGGCGTAGTGCGCGCCGTCCTCGCTGAAGACGCGCGTCACCTCGCCGTTGATGTAGAGCGTGTCGCCGACCGGGTTGTGGCGGCGAATCTCGACCGACAGATGGCGCAAAAATCCCGCGTCGCCCATCCAGTTGGTCAACTGATGCGACATCCACGAGCAGCGCTCCGGTCCGTAATCGTACGCCGCCGGCGTTCCGACGAGCGTCGCGAGGTCATCCTCCCAGTGCACGCGCTCGGGCACGTCGGGGATGCCGAACTTGTTGGGGATACCGACGCCGGGATGCTTTTGCAGTTGCTTCCATGCGAGCTTGTTGGCGCGGATATAGAGCCCGCCCCATCCCTGCGCGAACGCGATGAACCCGGTGACGGTCATCGGTCCCTTGGCCATCGTTTGCAGCCTGTCGCCGGGCTTCACGTCTTCGATATAGCGCGAATTGGTGCCGCGGATTTCCTCGGCTTCGTAGAGGGCGAAAATCTTCGCCAGGTCTTCCCGCGAATAGTGGACCGGCGGCTTCTGCTTGGTCTCTTCGTATTTGGTGCCGCGTTCGCGCGCGGTGTCGCGCTCGGTGCGAAAGCACCAGCTATCGCCCTCGGCGACGATCTCGTCGCGCTGATTGTAAAATTCGCATCGATATATCTGTTGAATGGCGCGGCCGGCGAAGCGCGTCTGATGCTCGACCAGGTCCTTCAACCAGGCCTTGGTCGTGAACTGGTCGCCAAGCAGCAGCGGCCGATGCCACGTCACGTCGATGCCGGCGAACATGGCATGCACGCCCGGCAATCCGCCCACGTATCCGCTGAACGAGCGGTTGAGCGCGAAAATAAACGACGGCGGCGCCGCGGCGGTGGTCTGCATCTTTGCCGCGTATCGCGGCTCGCACCACAGCGGATTGTCGTCGCCGATGCCATGCGCCCAATGGCGGATATTGTCGCGCGTCGCCTCATAGCACCACGGCTCGAGCGAATCCTCGATCGGCACGCCCAGCAATTTACGCAGGTCGGCGATGCTCTTGTCGGTGATCAATGAAAAGCGCTGCTGCGGTTCCGCCATGAATGGGTCGCTCCTCTTGTCCCTCGGTACGATCGATCGTGTTTCGACATCCTGGCTCGACGTTCCCGATGTCTCGACATATTGGCCGATCTTCGTGCGCTTGCTCAAACATCGCCTACGATTGCCTCGCTCGCGCACCCGGCGATAGCATCCTCGCGTGACCAAGCGAGGAGCCGACGCCATGACGAAAGAACCGTTTACCGTTGCGATTCCGGACGAGACCCTGCGCGATCTCAAGGAACGGCTCAAGGGGACGCGCTTCGCCGCCGACTTCGCCAATGATGGATGGGAATACGGCACCAACGGCGACTATCTGAAGCGCCTCATCGAATACTGGATCGACGGTTACGACTGGCGCCGCGCCGAGCGCCAGATCAACTCCTTCCATCACTACACGACTCGCATCGAGGGCATCCCGATCCACTTCGTCCACGAGCCCGGCAAAGGGCCGCATCCGATTCCGATTATCATGAGCCACGGATGGCCGTGGACGTTCTATGATTTTCACAAGGTTATCGGTCCGCTCGCCGACCCGGCCGCATTTGGCGGCGACCCGGCCGACGCGTTTGACGTCATCGTGCCGTCGCTGCCCGGTTACGGATTTTCGACGCCGCTTATGGCCACCGGGATAAACTACTGGCGCACGGCGGATTTGTGGGTCGCCCTGATGCGCGACGTGCTGGGCTACAAAAAATTCGCCGCCCAGGGCGGCGATTGGGGCGCTCTCGTCTCCGCGCAGCTCGGGCACAAGTACGCGGAGCTTTTGTACGGCGTGCATATCCATCTGCTGGTGCCGCTGAGTGCGTTCCTCGGCAAGATGCCTGACGCCTCGCTCTACGGGCCGGGTGAAGAAGGATGGCACGAGCGCACGATGAAGTTCTTCTCCGAGGGCAGCGGCTACTCAGCGATCCAACTCACGCGCCCGCAGACGATCGCGTTCGGGCTTAACGATTCGCCGGCGGGCCTATGCTCCTGGCTGCTGGACAAGCGCCGCGCGTGGAGCGATTGCGGCGGCAACGTCGAGAGCCGTTTCACCCGCGACGAACTGCTCACCACGATGACGCTCTACTGGGCGACGCAAAGCTACGGGACTTCCGCGCGCTACTACTACGAGGCGATCCATAATCCCTGGCGCCCCGCGCATGACCGTCATCCGGTGGTCGAGGCGCCGACCGCGGCCGCTGTGTTCCACAACGAGATCATCATGATGCCCCGGCGCTGGGCCGAGGGTTACTACAATCTCAAGCGCTGGACGGTGTTCGACTCGGGCGGCCACTTTGCCCCGATGGAGGAGCCGGTTAAACTGGTCGAGGATATTCGCGCGTTCTTCCGCCCGCTGCGTTAGGCTCGCGCATTTCGTGCCTTGAGCAAATCACCCTCCCCAACACGGGATCGTCCGCGAGAGGACGCCGCGCAAGCGGCGCCGCATCCGGATCAGCAGCGCCGGCCAAAGCCGCTCGGCGACGGCCGCCCGCTCCATCTCATCTTCGATGCCGACGACACGTTGTGGGATTCCAACATCCATTTCCTCGAGGCCGAGGCGCGCTTCGTCGCCGAACTGGTTGCGGCGGGTGCGGGCGAGACGGCGGCGGTGCGCGCAGCGCTTCGCCGGCGCGAACTCGAAATTATCAAGAGCCACGGCTACGGGCGCGCGCCGTTCGTGGTGCTGATGCGGACGGTCGCGGCGGACGTCGCGCCGCCGGGCGAGCGCGACGCGGTCGTCGCGGCGGTCGAGCGTATCGCCGAGGATTTCCTTGCGCGTGAATGCGCATTGCTGCCCGACGTCGCGCAGACGTTAGCCGAACTCGCCGCGCGCCATCATCTGATCCTCTTCACCAAGGGGCACCCGCGCGAACAGATGCGCAAGCTCGAGCGCTCGGGGCTGCGGCACCATTTCAGCCACGTCGAAGTGCCGCCGGAGAAGGACGAAGCCGCGTACCGGCAGCTGGTCGAGACAGCCGGACTCGACCGCGCGCGCACGTTCATGATCGGCAACAGTCCCCGCTCGGACATCAACCCGGCCTTGCGCGCGGGTCTGCGCGCCATCTTCATCCCCCATCCCCACACCTGGGAACTGGAGCACGAGGAAATCGACCTCGACGACGAGCGCGTTACCGTGATTACGAAGGTTCGCGTTCTCCGCGAAATATTCTAATATGAGTGCCCTGATGGCGAAGGCCGATTCTGCAGCGAACGTACTGGGGGCCGAGACTGCGAAAGAGCAGCCGCGGCGCGCGCGCCGTTCCAAGCCATCCATCGCGCTCCGCCCGCTTCACCGTATCTGGCGCCGGACGCTTGATGAGATAGATGTCACGCGCATCCGCCTCCCGGTGCGCGGCCTGCCTGCCGCGCTGGAGGGGATCGTCGCCTGCCAGTTGAGCGACCTGCACGTCGATCGCGACGAAGACCTCGAGCGCCTGGTGCTGGCGGTCGAAGCGGCCAACGCGCAGCGCCCCGACCTGATTTTCCTGACCGGCGATTACTTCACCGGCCCGGAGACGATGCGCCGCTATCTGACGGGATTTCGCGACGCCATGAGCGCGCTCAGGCCGCGGCTCGGCACTTTCGCGGTCGCGGGCAATCACGACCATTGGTCCTCGGTCGAGCGCATAACCGGCGCGCTCGAGCAGGCCGGCGTCCGCGTGCTCGCCAACGAAAGCCATCGCTTACACGTCCGCGGCCAGCCGCTGGTCGTGGTCGGAATCGACGACCTGTGGTCGCGGCGCGCCGAACCCTCGCGCGCGTTCGCGCGGGTGCGCCCGGAAGAATGCACGATGCTGCTCGCGCACAACCCGGACACCGCGCTCTACGTGCGCCATCTAAGGCCGGGAGTGATGCTCTCGGGGCATACGCATGGCGGCGTGGTGCGGCTGCCGTTTTACGGCTCGCCGCTCAAGCTCTTGCGGATTGGCAAGCAATTTTATTCGGGGCTGAATCGCTACCGCGATTTCTACATCTATACCAATCGCGGTCTCGGCACGTACTGGCTGAGAATCCGGATCAATTGCCGGCCCGAAGTCTCGCGCTTTCACCTGACGCCGCTCGACCCGGCGAATAGCAGCGACTTGGACGTGAGCGCCGCATCTTCTGATGCATCTTTCGGCGCACACGACGCCGAGGCCGCCGCGCCGATGCGGCCGCGGCGCCGGCGCACCCGCGTCCGCCGCCGGCGGGCATCATAGCTCGGCCCGTTTCCGCCGACCCGCCGGCCCGCGCATCAGGTCCGCGGATCCGCGACCGAATATCGGCAAGGCGAGAATCCGAAACCACACGGGAATCTGAAATGGACCGCATTACCGTCGCGATCGCCGGCGGCTCGGGCTTCATCGGCCGCGGGATCGTGCGGCGGCTAGGCGACACGGCGCGGGTGCGCGTGCTCACGCGCAATCCCGAAGCCGTGCGCGCCCGGCTTGCCGGGACCGGCGCAGAGTTCGTCCGCGCCGACGTCACCGACGCCGCCTCGATGGAGCTGGCCATGGCCGGGGCGCAGGTCGCGATCAACGCGGCCCAGTTCGACGGCTATCCGATCGAAAATCCGCGCCGCGGGCTCACCTTCGAGCGCGTGGACTACGGCGGAACTCTCGCGATGCTCGCGGCGGCGCGCAAGGCCGGCGCCGAGCGCGTCATCTATATCAGCGGCGCCGCTGCCGATGAGCAGAGCCGCCAGCCGGGCTTTCGCGCCAAGGGACGCGCCGAGCGCGCGATCCGCGAATCGGGCCTCGACTACACGATCTTTCGCCCCTCGCTGGTTTACGGCGCGGACGACCGCGTAACCAACCTGCTGGCGCGCGCGATCAAATACGCGCCGATTTTCGCGATCCCCGGCAGCGGCAAGCAGATCGTCCAGCCCGTGGCGGTCGAAGACCTTGCCGCGTGCGTGGCGATGGCGGCAACAGGACGCGGGCGCAACGCCACGTTTGCGATCGGCGGACCCGAGCCGATGAACTTCGACCAGCTAATCGATCTGATGATGGAGCTTGCCGGCCATCGCCGGCCCGTCGTTCACGTGCCGGAGGCGCTGATGCGGATGGCCGGGATGCTGGGCGAGATGCTGCCGCGGCCGGTCTTCTCGCGCGACGCGGTCGATTTCCTGGTGGCCGACAACCGGTGCGACAATGGCCCGCTGATCGCCGAGTTCGGAATCCGCCTGACCCCCGCGCGCGTCGGCATGTCGTATCTCAAACCCAAAGCCTGAGCGCCCGCTTACGCGCTTTCCGGGGCCTCCGCGCGACACCAGCCGGCGCCTTCGTGGCCGAATTGAAACAGCTCCGGATGGAGGATCTCGGCGAGAATTTCCAGCGACTCGGCGATCCGCGGCCCGGGGCGATTGAAATACTGGCTGCCCTCGGCGACGAAGACGCGCCCCTCGCGCACCGCGCGCATCGAGGCCCATCCGGGACGCGCCGCCAGCGCCGGCAGCTCGGTCACTGTGTGCCGCATGTTGAAACCGCACGGCGCGATCAACACCACGTCGGGGTCGGCTGCGCGCAGCGCGTCGAATTCGAGCCGCCCCGAGTGCTCGCCCGCGCTGCCGAAGAGGTTATGGCCGCCCGCCATCGCGACCATCTCCGGCATCCAGTTGCCCGCCGCCATCAACGGATCGAGCCATTCGATGCACGCGAGCGTCGGGCGAGCGGCGGCCCGCCGCGCGCGGGCCGCGACCGCGTCCATCCGCGCCATCAGCCGCCCCACCAGCTCGCCGCCGCGCGCGGGTTCGCCGAGCGCGCGGGCGACGCGCTCGACGTCGGCGAAGATGTCCGCGAGCCCATACGGCGCGAGCGACACGATTTGCGGCCGCGCGCCGAGCCAGCTTCCGACCGCATCCTCGACGTCGCGCTCGCTGACCGCGCATACCTCGCACTGCGACTGGGTGACGATGACGTCGGGCGCAAGCTCGCGCAGCTTTTGCGCGTCGATGCGATAGACCGAAAGCGCCTCGCCCACGATACGGCGCACCTCACGGTCGATTTCGCTGCTCGGGCGGTCGGGATTGAACTTGGGCTCGGTCAGCGCGGGCAGACGGGCGACGGCGGCCGGGAAGTCGCATTCGTGCGAGCGGCCGATCAACTGCGATTCGAAGCCGAGCGCGCAGACGATTTCGGTCGCGCTCGGAAGAAGGCTTACGATTCGATGCACGCGATGCTCCTTGCGCTCCGGCGATAGCACGAGATTACTGCGCGCCGCGCCGGCTGTCATCACGGCGCGAGCGGCGCGCGCGCCATTGGCGTATTCCGCGCGTGCTGCGCTATACAACGGGCAGGAATCGAAAAGAGCGTCGCGCCGCGGGCGGCACAGGAGCCGGCGGCATAACGGGAGGGCCGAACAATGCTCCACGTACACTATTTCATCACGCGCAAATCCTCGATGAGCGATGCGGATTTCCATCGCTACTGGCGCGAGACTCACGGGCCGATTGCGGCCAAAATCCCGCAGCTCCATCGGTACGTCCAGAGCCATCGCATCGCCGCCTTCGGCGCCAACTCGCCCTACGACGGCGAGGCCGAGGTGCTGATCGACAGCCTCGAGGCGATGGCGACGCTCCGGCGCAGCCCCGAATATCTCGACGGCGCGCTCGCCGACGAGCGCAACTTCATCGACCTGACCCGCGTCGAATGGATGGCGACGCGCGACCACGTCGTGCTCGACGGGCCAACCGGCGGCAACCTGGTCAAGGGCGTGTGGCAGCTGGTGATCAAGCCCGGGATGACGGTCGAGAAATTTCGCGATTACTGGCTTGGGGTGCACGGGCCGATGGCGCTCAAGCTGCCGGGGCTGCGGCGCTACGTGCAGTCGCATCTGATCGACGAGGCCTATCTCTACGGGACGCCGCGCTTCGACGGCGTCGCGCAGCTATGGTTCGACAGCCCGGCGGCGTTCGCCGAGGCTTTCGCGTCGCCGGCCGGCAAAGAGCTGATGGCGGACGGCGCCGTGTTCATCGACGGTCCGAAAATGACCTTTTTTATGGCGAACGAACACATCCAGATCGCGTCGCGCTGAAGCGGCGCGCGCGCAAGCCGAACTTTCCGGAGGTATTTCACGATGGCAGGACTGCTGTATGGCAAAGTCGCATTGATAACGGGCGCCGCAAACGGTATCGGCCGCGCCACCGCGCTCGCCGCCGCGCGCGAAGGCGCAAAGGTGCTGGTGGTTGATGCGGTCGCCGTCGGCGAGGAGACCGCCAAGGCAATCAAGCAGGCCGGCGGTGAAGCCGCCTTTCACAAGTGCGACGTGACCCGCGCCGCCGAGGTCGAAGCCACGGTCGCCGCCGCGGTCAAGCTCTTCGGCCGCCTCGACTGCGCGCACAATAACGCCGGCATCATCGGCAAGACGTTGCGCACCGCCGACGACACCGAAGAGAACTTCGACCGCATCATCGAGGTCGATCTGAAAGGCGTATGGCTCTGCATGAAGTATGAAATTCTGCAGATGCTCAAGCAGGGCGCGCGCGGCGCGATCGTCAATACCGCTTCGGCCGCCGGACTGGTCGGCTCGCATGGGCAACCGGCCTACACCGCCGCCAAGCACGGCGTGGTCGGACTGACCAAGGTGGCGGCGCTGGAGTATGCGCGTCACGACATCCGCGTCAACGCCGTTTGCCCCGGCGTGATCGACACCGCGATGGTCGCCGAGATGGTCACCGGCCATCCGCGCCTGCGCGACCGGCTGATCTCGGTCGAGCCGATCCGGCGCATGGGCAAGCCCGAGGAAATTGGCGAGGCGGTGGTGTGGCTGATGTCGGATCACGCCTCGTTCGTAACCGGCGCGTCGCTGCCGGTTGACGGCGCCATGACCGCACAATGATCGCACGGCGATGACTGAGCAGCGATGACTGCAAAACAGCGGATTGCCGCGCCGCACGGTGATCGCGGCGCGCCAGAGGATGACTGATGCGCAACGACAACCGTTTCATCGACGCCGACGCACAGGTCGTGGAACCCAACGACCTGTTCGACAAATACCTCGAGCCGAAATTCCACTCGTGGATTCCCGAGGCGTGGGCGAACTACGCCGGCGAACCGCTGGCGTAGTCGATGCCCGCGCGGTCCATCGCCAGCGGATACATGCGCGGCGGAAAATCCTCGCGCGCGAACTCGGCGTACGCTTCGTCATGGCCGAGCAGCGCGACTCGCACGCCCGGATCGAAACCGGCGCCGCCGGTGCGCTCGATCGCCTCGGCGCTCATCGGGTCGTTTCCGAAGGGCATCACCTGTTTCGCGCCGTCGGGCGTTTCGATCACGTTCTTGAAGCCGAACGGTCGTCTATCCCACGGTCGGCCTGCTGAGCACGGCGGCATCCGAGCTGGCGCCCGACGCGGCGGCCGCGATTCGCCGCGCCTACAACAACTGGCTCGGCGATTTCTGCACGCAGACGAGCGGGCGCGTGTTCGGCGCGGCCTCCGTCGATCTCCGCGACGCCGAGGAGGCGGCGCGCGAGGCGCGCCGCTGCGTGAAGGATTTCGGCTTCAAGGCAGTGCACGTCAATCCGGTGCCGGTCGGAAAGCATCGCCTCTACGACAGCTTTTACGAACCGTTATGGAACGCGCTCGAAGACCTCGACGTGCCGCTCGCGGTGCATACGGGCGCAGGCGTGGGCGCGGACCAGATGCTCTATCACTATTTGCCGGGGCTGCGGACCGCGCAGGTCACGGTCGCGTTCACGGTCGGCAATATGTTCGCCAGCACCGCGCTGATCATGGGCGGCGTGCTGGAGCGGCATCCGCGGCTCCGCGTGGTGCACCTGGAATCGGGCGCCGGATGGGTCCCGTTCTGGATGGACCGGCTGGCGGCGAGCGTGCAGGGCGGGCTTCGCGGACTCGGCATCCCCGGACTCAAGCTGAGTCCTGCCGACTACTTCCGCCGACGGTGTTTCATCTCCGCCGATCCCGACGATCCGTTCATCAAGCAGACGATCGAAATGATCGGCGACGGCAACATCGTCACGGCCACGGATTTTGCGCATCCGGAGGGCCGGCGCTACGAATCGGCCGTCGACGAACTTCTGGAACTTCCGGAAGTGACCCTCGAAAGCAAGCGCAAAATCATGTGGGACAACGCGCTCAGGCTCTATCCGATCCGTCCCGCGTAGCAAGTGCGTATCACGTCAAGCAGGGAGTGCACAATGGACCGGCTGAAAGGCAAGAACACGATCATCACCGGCGCCGCGGGCGGACAGGGACGCGTCGCCTGCAAGATGTTCGCGCGGGAGGGCGCGCGCATACTGGCCAGCGACCTCAACGCGGACGCCGCGCAGGAAATCGAGGCGCTGGCGCCCGGCGCGATCACCTACGTCGCGGCGGACGTCACCAGCGCCGGCGGAATCCGCACGATCGTCGACAGCGCGGTGAAAAAATTCGGCGGGCGCATCGACGTGCTGTACAACAACCACGGCGTGATCCTGGGCAAGCCGTTCCTCGACACCACGCCCGCGGAATGGGACCTGGTGCACGACGTCGATCTGAAATCGGTCTACTTCCTCAGCCAGCGAGCGGTGCCGGCGATGCCCGCCGGCTCCTCGATCGTCAATATCTCGTCGGTCGGCGGCCTGGTCGCGATGCAGAACATGTCGGCCTATTCGGCGGCCAAGGGCGGGGTCGCGATGCTGACCAAGGGAATGGCGCTCGACCTGAGCCCGCGCGGGATCCGGGTCAACGCGATCGCGCCGGGCGCGATCGACACGCCGATGCCCCGCAACTTCATCAAGGATCTACCCGACCGCGAAGGGATCTGGGCGGCGATCGAGGAGCGCCACATGATGAAGCGCTTCGGTCTGCCGCACGAGGTCGTCGCGCTCGCGATTTTCCTCGCCAGCGACGAAGCGAGCTTCATGACCGGTAGCGTGGTGACGATCGACGGCGGCTGGAGCGCGTTCTAGCCGCGCAGAACGCGCTCAGCCGGGTAGCGAGAAGCCATAGACCCGCGCGCAGTTCTCGCGCACGATCTTCCGCCGGTCGGCTTCGGGCAGCGCGGCGAAGTCGCGCGCCAGCACTTCCATCGTATGCGGCCAGGTCGCGGCCTGGTGGGGATAGTCGGTCGACCACATGAAGTTATCCGCGCCCAGGTAGCTATAGATCTTGAGGCCCAGCGGATCGTCGATGAAGGTCGCGAACACCTGGCGGCGAAAATACTCGCTCGGCTTGAGCGACAGCGCCGTGCCATAGCCCTGCTTGAAGCGGCGGTAATACTTGTCGGCGCGCTCGAGCAGATGCGGCACCCACGCGATGTCGTTTTCCGCCGAGACGATTTTCAATCCCGGAAAGCGCTCGAACACTCCGCCGAAGATCATCGAGCAGATCGAATGCTGCGCCTCCTGCGTGCGAATCACCATCCGCGCGTAGAGCTCGCCGATATCCGACTCGTCCTGCTGCGCCGCCTTCGTCCGGCCCGTCAGCGTATGCAGCGAGAGCGGCATCTTGAGCTCCTGCGCGGCGGCCCAGAACGAATCGTAGGCGCGGGCGGTGTAGGAGCGATCCTCGGGCGGCGCGGCCCAGATGAGCGCGCCCTTAAGCCCCATCCTGGCGCAGCGCTCGAGCTCGCGGCGCGCGCGCTCGACGTCGAACAGCGAAATCATCGCAAGCCCCGCGAACCTCTCCGGCGCGTAGCTGCAGAACTGCGCGAGCCAGTCGTTGTACACGCGGAAGCAGTCTTCCTGGAACTCGGCGTCCTCGATCCAGAACAGGACAAAGCCCATCGTGGTGTAGAGCACCGCCGCTTCCACCCCGTCGAGTTCCATGTCCTTCAGGCGCTCGGCCGGATCCCATCCGCCCGCCGGCGCGCTGTCCAGTCCGGCTTCGAGGAACTTCTTGTCGAAGGTCTTGCCCGCGGCGAACGCGCCCGATACGCGCAGCGGCGGCAGCTGCTCGCAGACGAAGAACAAGCCCTTGCGCCCGCCGGGGTCCTTGACGATGCGCGGCGCGCGGTCGCGAAAGCGCCGGTTGAGCCCTTCGGTCCAGAGCCCGGGCGGTTCGAGCATGTGCGCGTCGGCGTCGATCACTTTGAGCGTGTTCATTGGCGATCTTTTATACGGGGTATTCGGCGGGTAGTCGGGATTGAGGTTTATGATTGACTATTGAAAATTGCGATTGACTATTGCCGACGCCGCACGGCGCTACAGTTCCAGCTCAATCACGCGGCGGTCGCGTTTTTTGAGGTCGAGGAATTCTATATACGGACGCGTGCCCGGCGTCCTTCCGGTGCCCACTTCATTTTCGAGGTCGGTGGTCCCTTCGCCGGGATTTTTGCGCGTGACGTTGACGAACTGGCATTCTGCGCCAAGCGCGACCACGTTGTGCCAGACGCCCTTGTCGATGAACGCCGCCTGCCCCGGCTCGATGATGAAGGCTGCGAGACGGTCGTACGCGACCTCGAAACGCGCGTGCCCCTCGGCGCGATTGCGCGGCGCCGGCGCCACGATCAACGCCATCGAGCCGCGCACCGGAACGAAAGTCTGGTTGTACGAAAAATGCACCGCCATCTGCGAGAGCCGCCGCGGGTTCACCGGCCGCTTGAGCGTCAGCAGTTCGATCGCGACGCGCCCTTCGCCCGGGTCAACCTCCGGAAACACCGGCTCCTTGTTTTCGAGCATCCGCCCGAAGGGCCGGAACGCTTCGGCCGTTATCGGCTCCACCTTGACCTTGATCGTTTCTTCCATCGGGGTTCCGTCCTCCGCGGCCGGTCTGCCGACGCGGCATCGGAAGCAAATCGTTCGGCCGGCGTGTCGATTCAGATGTGTAGCAACTCCAAATTGGTTTGACAACGAACGCCGCCATGGCGCATAGGTCGAAACCAATGGGCGCAACCAATCCGATCGCGGCGAGTCCCAATCGCCTGAAGCTCGGAGTCTTTGGGCTCAACGTGAGCAGCGGATGCGCGATGACGAGCGCCCCCCGCACGCTCAGGATTGATTGGGAGGAATCGGTCCGGATCGCCCGCGCCGCCGAAGCCGCCGGAATCGAGGCGCTGGTGCCGGTCGCGCGATGGCGCGGGTTCGGCGGCGCGACCAATTTCAACCATCGCAGCTTCGAAACGCTGACCTGGGCGGCGGGCCTGGCCGCGGCTACCGAGCGCATCGGGATCTTCGCCACCGTGCACGTGCCGACCATCCATCCGGTGCGCGCAGCCAAAGAGATTGCGACGATCGATCACATCTCGGGCGGACGCTTCGCGCTCAACATCGTCGTGGGATGGAACGAGCCCGAGATCCGGATGTTCGGCGTGTCGCAGCGCGAGCACGATCAGCGCTATACGTACGCCGACGAATTCACCGCCCTGCTCAAGCGTCTCTGGACCGAGAACGATTTCGATTTCGCGGGCAATTTTTTCAACGTGCCCGGCGCCTACTCCGAACCCAAGCCGGTCCAGCGGCCGTGGCCGCTGATCATGAGCGCGGGCAACAGCCCGGCGGGCCGCGAGTTCGCCGCGCGCCACGCCGACCTGAATTTCGCACTGGGCCCCGACCTGCCGACGCTCGCCGCCACCTGCGCCGAGATCAAGCGCCTCGCCCGCGAACGCTATGCGCGCGAACTCAGCGTGTTCACGATGGGCTACGTAGTCTGCCGCGAGACCGAGCGCGAGGCACGCCGCTACCGCGACTACTACGTCAAGGAAAAGGGCGACTTCGCGGCCGCGCACAACCTGATCGAGACGCTGATTCCCAATTCGCAGAGCGCGCTCGGCGATCAGTACCGCGCAATGATCGAAAACTTCATCGCCGGCTATTCGGCGATGCCGCTGGTCGGCACGCCGGAACAGGTGGTGGATGGGATGGCCGCGATGGCGCGCGCCGGTTTCGACGGACTTACGCTCAGCTGGGTCGATTACGACGAGGGCCTCGCGCAATACCGCGACCGGCTTCGTCCGCTGCTCATCCAGGCCGGCCTGCGCGTCGAGTAAAAACCCCTCACGCCAGCGGGTTTTTCACTCCGTGTGGGGCTTTCAATCGCTTGAATTCCAGGAAACGCTGCAAGCTGTATAGACATGAGTAAAAACCCGCTTTAACATCATTGGCGGCAGGCTGATACGCTGCCGGGGGGCGCGCAAAAGCCATGTACTACAGCCATTTCGGTCTCACCGGTCCTCCGTTCCAGCTCAGTTCATCGCCCGCCCAGCTCTACATGAGCCGGGAGCATCGCGAAGCCTACGCCGCCCTGGAATGGGGACTGATCCACGAGCCGAGCGGCTTTACCGTTCTGGTCGGCGAGGTCGGAACGGGCAAGACCACGCTTGCGCTGGCGATCCTCGCCCGGCAGTTCGACCGCGTGCGTGTCGCCTATCTCAGCAATCCCAAGCTGGCCTTCGAGGAGATGCTGAAGGTCATCGTGAAGCAGCTGGGAATCGAGACCCAAAGCACGGGCAAGCTCGCCGACCTCGAAGCGGTCAACGATTTTCTCCTGGGGCTCGAAGCGGGCGAGCGCGTGGTCGTGATAATCGACGAGGCGCAAGGGCTCAGCGACGAGACGATGGAACAGCTGCGGCTTTTCTCGAACAGCGGCAGGAGCGGTGAGAAGCAGCTGCATTTCGTCTTCATCGGGCAACCCGAACTGCTGCGCCGGCTGACCAATCCGTCGCTGCGCCAGCTCGGGCAGCGGATCGGCGCCAAGACCGTGCTCAATCCCCTGCAACGCGGCGAGTGCCGCGAATATATCGAGCTGCGCCTGCGCGCGGTCAACGGCACCGCCGACAAAATTTTCAAGCGCGGGGCGCTGCGCCACCTGGTTCGCCACAGCGGCGGAATTCCGCGGCGCATCAATGTGCTCTGCCACAACGCGATGCTGCTCGCGTACTCCGGCGACGCAAGGATGGTCGATACGCGGATGGTCGAAGGGGCGGTGACCGAATACGACAGCCTCTTCTCGACGCTGCGGGCGCAAGTGCCCGGCCGCCGCGGCGCTCCGCTCCGCCGATGGCTCGGGCGCGCGCTCGAAGCCGTCGCGCTCCGGATGCTGGCGCTCGCACGCACGCTCAATCCGCACGAGATCCGCGCTTTCGACGAAGCACTGGACGGTCCGGCGCGAGCGGGCGGCGGCGATTCGTTGCAGAAACCCGGCAGAATCGCCCAGCCCAACTAAGCGTCAGACCGACCAACGCCAGCCGAGCAGGCCTTCCGCACCCGACTTTCGTCGAGCCGCGCGCGCACGGGTCCTAAAAAGCGTCGCGCGCCTAGGTGAACATCGCGGCGAGACCCTTGGGGCGCACCAGTTTGCCTGCGGGTTTAAGTTCCTTGGCGAGTTCTTCCAGCCGCGCCTTGAAGGCCTTGAGTTCGTCCGCCTGCCGGCGCTCGAACGCCTCGCGGTCGAGTCTAAGCTCGCCGCGCTCGAAGGCCTCGCGCGCGCGCTTGCGCTCCCCCCAAAAGCCGTCGAAGACCTTGCGCATCTCCTTGGCGATGGTGGTGTTGGGAACCCATGAGCCCTGGCACGCAGGGCAATGGAAAACCACGCCGGCGTGGAAGTTGCGATAGGGCACGGCGAAAGGCTTGTCGCAGTCCTTGCAGATGAGCGGTACGTCCCATCCGAGCGGATCGAATTCGTCAACCGGCTGAGGCTTGGCGGGCGGCGGCGCAGGCGGTGGCTGCGGCGCCGGCGCCACTTTGACGGCGGCGGCGGGCGCCCCTGCCGCCGCAGCCGGCTTCGCGGCCACGCCGCCCCCAGCCGGGCCAGCTGCCGCATCAGCCGCGGACGCGGCGGCTCGCGACGCCGTGTCCGCCGCCGGTTGCGCCCCGGCAGCAGCGTGCGCGTCGTCCTTGCGCTCCGACGAATCGTTCCTGAGTTCTTCTTCCTTGGGATCTTCGGGCGTCATCGATGCATCTTTGCGCCACGCGCGGCGCTTCCCTCCCCGCAACTTAGCAACGGCCCGACGAACCATCAATTGCGTGATGTCGCGGCGGTTTCGGCTTTCAACCTTTCAGCCCTTTTGACTATGCTTGGACGAGCGCACCTCGGGAGGCTCGCTCACCCGCCAATGGATCTCGAATTCACGCCACAGGAAGAGGAATTTCGTCAGACCCTTCGGCGATGGCTCGAAGAGAATGTGCCGCTCAGCGGCCTTCGCGGGGCCGATCCCAACGCAACCCGCGACAAGTCGGCGATCGAAAAGGCGCGCGCCTGGCAGCGCCGCCTCTACGACGCGGGTTACGTCGCGCTCGCGTGGCCCAAAGAGTACGGCGGCCAGGAACTCGACCCCGTGCGCCAATCGATCGTCAACGAGGAAATGGTGCGAGCGCGCGCGCCGGGCCTCGTCGGCGGGATGGGCCTCTCGATGATCGGTCCGACGCTGATCAGTTGGGGCAGCGGCGAGCAGAAGCGGCGCTACCTGCCCAAAATTCTCACCGCCGATGAGATCTGGTGCCAGGGTTACTCGGAGCCCGGTTCGGGTTCGGACCTCGCCGCGCTGCGCACGCACGCCGAGATCAAAGGCGACGAGTTCGTAGTCAACGGGCAGAAGGTATGGACCTCGGGCGCGCACTATGCCGACATGATGTTCTGCCTGGTGCGCACCGATCCCGACGCGCCCAAGCATCGCGGCATCTCCTACATCCTTATCGACATGCGCTCGCCCGGGATCACCGTGCGCCCGCTGATCCAGATGACAGGCGCGCACAGTTTCAACGAGGTCTTCTTCGATAACGTGCGAGTGCCGCGCGAAAACCTGGTCGGCAAGCTGAACGAAGGATGGCTGGTCGCCAACGCGACGCTCTTTCACGAGCGCAACATGCTCGGCGCGACCACCACCAGCCAGCAATCGATGGCGCGGCTGATTGCGCTCGCCCGCTCGATCCACCGCAACGGCCGCCCGCTCACCGCCGACCCGCTCTTCCGCCAGCGCCTAGCCGATCTCGAGATCCGTGTCGAAGCGATGAAGTATCACATGCTGCGGCAGTTGACCGACCAGGTCCGCGGCCGCAATCCGGGAATCGAGGCGATGGTCAACAAGCTCGCCGGTACCGAGCTCAATCACGACATCGCGACCGCCGCGATGGAAGCGATGGGCGACTACGCGATGCTCGCGCGCGGCGAAGAGGCGGCGCTGGACCGCGCGTACTGGCCTTATGAATGGATGTTCTCGCTCGGCCTGGTGATCGGGGGCGGCACCTCGCACATCCAGAAGAACATCATTGCCGAGCGCGGGCTCAAGATGCCCAAGTCGCGCTAGCGCGCGCGCGGATCGCGGGGACCGAAACCTCGGAGCGGAAACCTCGGAAATGGATTTTGGACTCAGCGACGAGCAGCGGCAGTTGCGCGAGAGCGCCCGCGAATTTCTGACCAACGAATGTTCGCCCGCATACGTGCGCAAGACGATGGCCGACGAGGCGGGCGCGGCACGAGAGCTTTACGCCGCGATCGCCAAGCTTGGATGGAACGGGCTGGTCGTGCCCGAGCGTTACGGCGGCGCGGGCCTGGGCGTACTCGACATGGCGATGCTGCTGACCGAGACCGGCTATGCCGCGATGCCCGGTCCGTTTCTGTTTTCCTCCGCGCTCGCCGCATCCGCGCTCGCGCATGGCGGCTCGGATGAAGTCAAGGAGCGATGGCTCGGCGCGCTCGCCGCCGGCGCGGCCACCGGGACGGTCGCGATCACCGAGCGCAACGACGCGCTCGACCCGGCCGAGATGACGACCGGCGCGCGGCGCGAGGGCGCGAGATCTGATGGATGGGTGCTCAACGGGAGCAAGATGTTCGTCCCGTACGCACACGCCGCGGATTTCGTAGTCGTTGCGGCGCGTACCGGAGAGTCTGCCGCCGACGTGAGCCTCTTCGTGGTGGAGACCGGCGCGCCCGGCGTGAGAATCCGGATGCTCAAGGGCGTGGACCTGACGCGGCGCGTGTGCGCGCTCGATCTGGACGGGGTCAGGGTGGCGCCCAGCGCGGAATTGAGCGGCGGCGCGGCGCTCTATGCGCGCCTGCTCGATATCGGCGCGGTCGCGATCGCCGCCGACTCGCTCGGCGGGATGGATCGCGCGCTCGAGATGGCGGTCGATTATTCGAAAGTGCGCGAGCAGTTCGGCAAGCCGATCGGCTCGTTTCAGGCGCTCAAGCACGCGGCGGCCGAGATCGTCGCCGAGCTCGAGCCGGCGCGCGCGCTGCTGTGGTACGCAGCCTACGCCCAGGATGCCGGCGTCGCGGACGCGCCGCGCGCCGCCGCGATGGCCAAGGCGCAACTCTGCTCGATCTACAGCCGCGGCACCGACCGCGCGGTCCTGATGCACGGCGGGATCGGCTTCACCTGGGACCACGACATCCATCTGTGGTTCAAGCGCGCGCGCTTCAACGAATCGTTCCTCGGCTCGCCGGTCTACCATCGCGAACGCGTGGCCGCGCTGGGTGGCTACTGAAACCTCGGGTACCTTCGCGTGAAATTCGACCTCTTCTACCAGTTGCCGGCCGCTGACTCGCAAAATCCCTCCGTGCGCTATCGCGAACTGGTCGAGGAAGCTGTCGAAGCCGACCGGCTCGGCTTCGACACGCTGTGGCTTGCGGAGGTCCATTTCACGCCGCGCTTCTCGCTGATGCCCGCTCCGCTGCTCCAGCTCGCGGCCATCGCCGAGCGCACGGCGCGGCTCCGCCTCGGAATCGCGGTCAACCTCCTTCCGCTTCATCATCCGGTGCGCCTGGCTGAGGAGATCGCGACGCTTGACGTGCTTTCCGGTGGCAGGGTCAACTTCGGCGCCGGACGAGGTGCGTTTCCCAACAACTATCAGGGCTACGGCGTCGACATGGCGACGAGCCGCGAGCGCTTCCACGAGATGCTCACGCTGCTCAGGCGCGCGTGGAGCGAAGATCGGCTCGATTTTCGCGGGCAGTTCTATGAATTCGAAGGCGTCGAAGTGATTCCCAAGCCGATCCAGCATCCATATCCGCCGTTTCGCCTCGCCGCCAACAGTAGCGATACTTTCAGCTTCGCAGGCGCCCACGCCTATCCGATTTTCGCCGGCGGCCCGGTGAACCCGATCAACGTGCTGCCGGAACGGCTCGCCGTGTATCACGGCGCGCGCGAGGCCGCGGGCAAGCGGCTGCCCGAGGATTGGCTGGCCGCGATGTTCATCACTTTTACCGGCAAAGACCAGGCCGCGGTACGCGCAACGATTGGGCCGAGTCTCGAGAATTATTTTCATACGATCACGGAAACCATCCGCCCCGAGAGCATCGCGCAGCCCGGCGAGTTCGAGCGCGTGGTCGAGCGGATGCGCGCGATCAAGTACGAGACCGTGGATTCGCTGATGGGCGTGTTCGGCGAGCCGCAGCGTTGCGTCGATCGGATCGCCGCGCTCAAGGAGCAATTCGGATTCACCCGGATGGTGTGCTGGTTCGAGATCGGAGGCTTAAGCGGCCATCGCAATCTGCTCGACGCGATGCGCCTGTTCGCCGAGCGCGTGATGCCGCACTTCAGTTGAAAGCAAGTCCAGGGAGGAAGCGCAATGTTGACCAGGAGCTGGACCAGGAATGCCGAACAGATAAAGAAAATCGAGGCGACGCTGCATGCGCCGATCTTCGCCGACGCGCGATGGCTCGCCGTGCAGTATCTCACCCGACCCGAGATCGTGCGCGAAGTCCTGCCGCCGCCGCTCGAGCCCGCGGCCGAGCCGCTGGTCACGGTCGGGATCGGCACGCTCGGACGCTCCAACTGCGTGGGCGCGTTCGACGGCGGGATGCTCTGCGTGCGCGCCCGTTACAAGGACGTCGAAGCCGACTTCTGTCTCGCGATGCCGATGTCGACCGACGTCGCGATACTTTTCGGACGCGAGCTTTTCGGCGAGCCCAAGAAACAGGCCCGCGTGCAGCTCAAGAGCGACGGTGACGTCGTGCGCGCGCGCGTCGAGCGCTTCGGCATCACCTACATGTCGCTCGAGGCGCGGCTTAGCGAAAACGTGCCGATCAACGGGCCGACCTACGCCGACCGCTTCCATTTCAAGTTCATGCACGCGGCCGACGGCCACGGGCTCGAGTTCGATCCGATCCTCGTCCACGCACACTTCACCCAGCACGTGCGGGTGCATCGGCGCGGCGCCGGCAAAGTGATCTTCAAGCCGTCGCATCACGATCCGCTCGGCGAAATCGAAGTGGTCGAACTGCGCGGCGCGACCTACTTCGAGGGCGATATCCACGCCAAGGCGCAGCGCCTTGCGACGGTAGAGGCGGCGCGCTTCATGCCGTACGCGTTCCAGAATATCGACGACTACACGGCGATCGAATAGACGAACCTGGCGCGCGAATCGGAGCGACGCGCGCCGGACAAGTCTCCCTGCAGCAGGCCCGTCCAGCGATGCAGACCGCCGCGCTTGCGGCGGTACGCCTGGCAGCGCGGTCTGGCAAAGCCCGCGGCGGAGGCCGGGCGCGCACGCTCAGCGTGCGCGCCCGGCCTCCGCCGCGCCGCCGTTTGCGCCGTTGCCCAGCACGCGCAGGATGTCGGTCTTGGTGACGATTCCCAAGAGCGCCCCGTCGCGCGCAGCGGGATCCTCGCCCACCAGCAGAAGCTGCGGCGCATTCTCGCGCGCGAGCAGCCGCAGCGCCTCGTTGAGGTCGGTGTCGGCGGTGAGCCATACGGTCTCGCGGTCGGCGACGTCGCCGACTCGCGTCTCCGCCCAGGTCTCCGCCGGTACGCGGCCGAGGGTCCACACCGGCATCGTGCCGATGGTGCGGGCGCCGTCGTAAACCGGAAAAACGCTGTAGCGATGATGGCCCGCAACGCTTTCCGCGAACGCCCGCAAGGTCGACGACGCCTGTACTCCAACGACCCTGCGCTGCATAACGTCCGCGACCTTCATCTCTCCGAGTTCGCTGACACGCGCGGCCTGATGCAGCCGTTGATCGCCCGAAGCCGACGCCTCGCCTGAAACCGCGTAGGCGATCGCGGCGGCGACGAGCGTGGGTATGATGTAGGAATGGCTCCCGCTGGTCTCGGTCACGAACACCACCGCCGCAAGCGGCGTCTTGTAACCGGCCGCGATGAACGACGCCATCCCGACCGCCGCGAACAGATCGCCGCGGGTCGAGCCGACGACCAGATGGGCGAACGCCTTGCCGAGCGCGCCACCCGCCAGAAACAGCGGCACGAACATCGCGCTCACCCCGCCGCAGCCGAGCGAAAACAGCGTCGCGAGGAGCTTCATGAGCGCAAACGCGATCAGCTCGCCGGAGCCGCGCGGCTGGTTGAGGATCATACCGACCGCCTCGTAATTGGGGCCGAGCGGGATGAGCTTGCCGGGATAGAGCGTTACGTACACCAGGCCGCAGATACCCGTAAGCAGGCCGCCGATCAGCAGTTTGACCGTGTGCGGAGTGCGTAGATTGACGAAGAAGGTGCGCGTGCGGCGAAAGCCGTTGGCGAAGTTCATCGCGATGAACCCGCAAACCACTCCGAGCAGCGCTGACCACAGCAGGTCGCGATCGGAAAACGGCGCGGTGCCGCCAAATGCGAACAAAGGCGCCGTGCCCATCACGGCCGCCAGCACCGCGTATGCAACCACCGACGCGATGAGCGAGGGCAAGAGCGCCTCGTGCGCGAGGTCGTCCTTGTACGGCATCTCGAGCGCGAAGATGAGCCCGGTGAACGGCGCGCGGAACACCGCCGCCATCCCGGCCGCCGCGCCGCTGATCAGCATGATCCGCCGGTCGCGCGGCTCGAGCTCAATCCCGAGCCGCCTGAGCCGCGTCCACATCCACGAGCCGATCGCACCGCCCCCATAGATGCTCGGTCCTTCCAGCGCCGCGCTGCCGCCGAATCCGACCGTGGCAACCGCCGCGAGCAGCTTGTACCAAAAGGGGCGCATGTCGATATCGCCCTGGTGCTCGTGGTACGACTGAATGATCTCTTCGGTGGAATGGCGATCCGGATCGCGGGTCAGGAACTGCATGATAAGGCCGGTCAGCAGAAAGCCGGCGAGCGTCACCGGAAGGATCGCGCCGTGATGCGCGAGCATGAACGGGAGCAGCGCGGCCCACACGCCGTTTAGGATCAGCAGCGCGATGCCGGTGATCACGAGGCCCGATGCCAGCCCGATCAATGGCGCGACGAGCAGCCATTTCTGGATGTCGCGCGAATAGGTGGCTGACAGGTCCTCGCTGACGAGCGCCGAACATTTGCGCACCAGCGCGCTGTCGAACCATCGCGAATTGCCAAGCGACGCGAGAAGCCCCACTCCGGAAAACCTCCTCACCCTTATCGCGCGCCGCACCAGGCTCGCGGCGCGCTGTCAGAATCGGCCAGAGTTGTGCCGATGTGCAACAACCGTTGCGATAATGACCGTCGAACGCCTCGCTCGCAGTTTTTCGTCAAAGCGTCCGCGGACGCGTTTGCCAGGAACGTCGGGCTATCCTTGTTTGTTATAGATTGCCAAAAGAAGCTAACAGTCAACTTTATCAATGATTTCGCCTCGCACGGCGCATTGCCACAAACCGAAAGGAAAGCGTGAAAATGAGCGTAGAGCTACTCGAACAACTAACAATAGTTGCGTAGTGCTGGCATGGCAATTGTATTCCTTCCCTCGCAACGCGGCCCGTGACCCGGAGTTTCTTCGGGGCATTGCGCCCCATCGCGTTACTTGCGCCGCGATTAATGTATAGTGCTGAGTGCGAGGCTGTATGGACACCAACGAGCAATCACCGCCGGAATTCGGCGTCAGAGTTTTCCTGGTCGAGGATAATCCCGAACACTCCTTCATCGCGGTGACCGTGATTCGCCAGGTGCTGGGCGACGCGAGCGAAGTTATCGTGGCTGAAAACGCCGACGAGGCCGTCGAGTTGATCCAGCAGTTCACCGACACTGATCGGCCCGACCTGATGCTGGTCGATCTGCGCCTGCCGGACAATGGCGGGTTCGCCGTGCTCTCGGCGGCGCGCGCGCACGATCCGTGCTCGCACGTGCCGATGTTCGTGATCACGAGCTCGCTCTACGATCTCGACATCGCGCAAAGCTACGAACTCGGCGCTTCAGCGGTGCTGTGCAAGCCGCTCTCGCGCGCGATCCTCAAGGAGGAGCTTGCGCGTATCGGCGTGATTCCTCCGAAGCCGGGCTCGGCGCCGGCCTCGTCCTGAATTCCTCTTCCTGAATTTTTCTCGCCGCCCGTTTTTCCGCAGCGCCATCGATCGCGCGTTCAGGCTCTTGCATCCGCGGCCGCAGCGGCCGCCGACCCTGAATAAATCGAAGCGCCGGGTTTTTCGGCGAGTCCTTGCGCCTGGTTCACCCGGATGAAGCGCGCGTTGCGTCGCGCGCATTCGGCGATCTGTTTTGCGGCAATCTCCGCAAACTTTTTCTTGAGGGGCTTGACACATGAGCGCGATGGTTGTAATTAACCATTAGGTTATTTAACCGCATGGTTCAGCAATCCACTGCGACCGACCGATTGAGCGCCACGTTCGCCGCCCTCTCCGACCCCACCCGGCGCGCGATCCTAGCCCGGCTGGCCGCAGGCGAACGCTCGGTCACCGAGCTCGCGGCGCCGTTCGAGATGAGCCTTCCTGCCATCTCCAAGCATCTTAAGGTCCTCGAACGCGCGGGACTCATCGCGCGCGGACGCGAAGCGCAGTGGCGGCCGTGCCGGCTCGCGGCGGGTCCGCTCAAGGACGCCTCCGACTTCCTCGAGCGCTACCGGCGCTTCTGGGAGGAGAGCTTCGATCGGCTCGACGACTATTTGCGCGAACTCAAGGAAACCGAAGCAAAAACCATGGAGAAGACGAAAAATGGACGCACAAAGTAGCACCGCTGCCATGCCCGAAGACCGCGTGCTCGTGATCGAACGGACCTTCGACGCGCCGCGCCCTCTCGTGTTCAAAGCCTGGACCGAGGCCGAGCGGATGGCCCGCTGGTTCGGCCCTCACGGCTTCACCAACACGGTGATCAGTCATGACTTCCGCGTTGGCGGCGGGTATCGCCTGCACATGCGCTCGCCCCAGGGCACCGAACATTTTTTGAAGGGCGTCTATCGCGAGATCGTGGAGCCCGAGCGGCTGGTTTCGACCTTCGTGTGGACGGATGCGGACGGCAACGCCACGCGCCCGGAAACGGTCTTGACGGTGACGCTCGCGGAGCACGGCGCGAAGACCAGGCTCAAGCTGCATCAGGCAGTCTTCGAGTCGGTGACCGCGCGTGACTCGCACCGAGGAGGCTGGACCGACAGCATGGAGCGCCTCGCCAACTTCCTGGCGGCGGCCGCCTGACCTCGTCATCGGAGCGACGCTGGAGTCGAGGGCGCAACATCATGGAAAATCCGCAGGAATACTATCGGCAATGCGGAGCGATGACGGCGATCGACACGCGCGCGGCGGAGCCGGGCGCCTTCCCCCGCGGCATCGCGGCGCTCTGCGAACTGGTACACGGTCTGCTGATCCATCGCGACATGGCGTCGTTCGCCTACGGCGTGACGCTCTCCGAAGAGCGCATCAATGATGCACACCTGCGGCCGATTGGGGAGATCCTCGCGCGGATTCGCGCGCTTGACGGCCGCCCTCTGACCGTTGCGCGCGCGCCGGGCGATCGGATGGCCGCGGTGTGCCGTCATTTTTCGCTGATGCTCTGCGCGATCCTTCGCCGACAAGGCGTTGCGGCGCGCGCGCGATGCGGCTTTGGCGCGTACTTCACGCCCGGCAGGTTCGAAGACCATTGGGTGTGCGAGTACTGGAACGCGGATAAGGCGCGCTGGATCCTGGTTGACGCGCAGCTCGACGCGGTACAGCGGGAAATCCTGCCCGTCGATTTCGATCCGCTCGACGTTCCGCGCGACCGCTTCATCGTCGCCGGCGAAGCTTGGCAGATGTGCCGGACCGGGCGCGCCGAGGCCGGGCGCTTCGGTCTCTCCTTCGTGCCCGGGCTTCGCGGAGCGTGGTTTATCGCCGGCAACGTGGTGCGCGATCTCGCGGCGCTCAATGGGATGGAGATGCTGCCGTGGGACGTCTGGGGCGTGATGCCGATGGGCGATGACGGTCTGCTCGACGGCGGGAAGAGCGCGCTGCTCGATCGGGCGGCGGCGGCGGCGACGCTCGCCGGCGACAGCGCGCTCACGGAAATCCGCGAGGTTTACGAGGACGATCGTTTGCGGGTGCCGGCGATGGTCTTCAACGCGCTCCGCCAGGCGCCCGAAGCGATCGCGCCGCAGGTTTTGTCGTAACCGGGCGGAGATTGAATATGGACCTTCGCAGAGATCATCTGGGCACGCGGTTCGAGGTGCGAACGGACCGCTGGACGTGGTTCCGGCGGCTGGTCGATCCGCCTTTGCATCGCGCCGGCGCGGCCGCGAGCGAGGCGGATGCGGTACGCGAGGCGTGCGCGGCGATTGAGGAGATTTCGGCGCGCGACGGCACGGCGGCGGGGTCGATGCGCTCGGCGGCGGCGCCTTGCTATTCATCCTTCGCGCACACGGCCAATCAGGAATTCTCGAACGCGCGGCTCGATCGCATGGCCGAATGCCTTTGCATATGCCGTTAGCGCGGGTTTCGAGCGGCGGCGGCGAACGACAAAGTCAGGAACCTCGGAGGTGACTATGGCGACGACACATGCGAAAACCCTCTCGCCCGCAGCGGGCGATCTGATGCTGATGGTCGGGACGGTCAAGGGCGCTTTCATTTTTCTCTGCGACGGCAAGCGCGGCGATTTCAAAATGTCCGGGCCGCACTTCCCGGGACAATCGGTATGGTCGGCGGCTTTCATCGGCAAGGGTGCGCCGCGAATCGTGGTCGGCAACAAGAGCAACCACTGGGGCGCGATGGTCAGCTGGTCGGACGACTTCGGCGCCACCTGGAACGAACCGACGGAGGGCAACGTCAAGTTTCCCAAGGGCAGCGGCGAGTCGCTCAGCGCGATCTGGGCGCTCGAGGCCGAGACGCCGCTGGGGCCCGACGTGGTGCTTGCCGGAGTCGATCCCGCGGCGATGTTTCGCTCCGACGATCGCGGCGAGAACTTTCGCCTGAATGAGGGGCTGTTCAAGCATCCCGACCGCCCGAAATGGAATCCCGGCTTCGGCGGACTCTGCCTGCATTCGATCCTGGTTCATCCGTGCGAGCCCGGGCGCATGTACGCCGCGATCTCTTCGGGCGGCATCTATCGCAGCGACGACGGCGGCGAGTCGTGGAACGCCTGCGTCAACGGCCTCAGGGTCCATCCCGACGTTCCCGGCGCGACGCTCTGTCCGCATAAGATCCGGTTCGATGGGGAAAATCCCTCACGGATGTACCTGCAGAGCCATCCGGGCGTCTACCGCACCGACAACGAGGCGCGTTCGTGGGTAACGATCGAAAACGGCCTGCCGTCGGATTTCGGCTTTCCGATGGTGACGCATCCGCGGCACGGCGGGACCATCTACACCTTTCCGCTGACCTCGGACGAGTTCCGGGTGCCGCGCGACGGCGCCCCGCGCGTGTGGCGCTCGCGTGACGCGGGGGGGTCGTGGGAACCGCTGGGCAAGGGCCTGCCCGACCGCGACGGATTTTTCACCGTGCTCCGCGACGCGTTCTCCGCCGACGCGCTCGACCCCGCCGGGCTCTATTTCGGCACCCGCGGGGGACAGCTTTACGGATCGAACGACGAGGGCGAGAGCTGGCGTGCGATCACGGAATTTCTGCCCCCGGTCTTGTGCGTCAAGACGGCGGTCGTGCATTAGGCCATGCGCGTGCATATTCCTTCGGCGCTCCGCCGATGGACCGGCGGACGGGACGTGATCGAAGTGCCGCTGGCGACCGGCGCGCGGACAACCGCAGGGGAAGCTATCGAAGCCCTGGTGCGCGACTATCCGGGCATCCGCGACCGCGTGCTCGACGAACAGGGGGAGCTTCGTCGCCACGTGAACATCTTTATCGACGGCAACAACGCGCGCTTTATGGGCGGGCTCAAAGCCGAAGCCGGCGCGGACTCCGAGATGTGGATTCATCCGGCGCTGTCCGGCGGCGCGCGCAGTTGAGGAATCCGCGCGCCCGCGCGCGTCACATCAGCTTGTACGCGCGGGCGACGTTCTCGCCCAAAATCCCGCGCCGGCCGCCCTCGGTCATCGGCGCGACCATCCCGCGCAACTCCTCGAGGTAGTTGCCGGGATGGTCGGGATGCGGATAGTCGCTGGCCCAGAAAAATTTGTCTTCGCCCACGTGGCGCATCATCCCAGCGATCGTGCGTTCGTCGGGATCGGCCGAGATGAAGCATCGCTCGCGGAAATAGTGCGAGGGCTTTTCCTTGAGGCGCACAGTGCCGCCTAGGGGCGTTCCGCCGTAGATCGCGTCGGCGCGGTCGAGGAAATAGCCGATCCATCCGGCGCCCGACTCCAGCACCACGACGCGCAGGCCCGGAAAGCGATCGAACGTGCCGCACTGGAAGAAGGTCGCGAACGCGTGCTGGACGCCCTGCCCTGCGAACAGGTCGTAGTACCAGACCGCCCAGCGGAAGTTGTCG
The DNA here is from genome assembly GCA_035500095.1 of Candidatus Binataceae bacterium. Taxonomy (NCBI): domain Bacteria; phylum Candidatus Binatota; class Binatia (SeqCode); order Binatales (SeqCode); family Binataceae (SeqCode); species Binataceae bacterium (SeqCode). The sequence continues at coordinate 4,568 of DATJXN010000010.1, read as the reverse complement.
AAGCGATGATGTACCCCCAAGTCGAGCGGCTCGAACGTCGGATGGATCGCGAACGGAACGTCGAGGTCCTGCGCCGCTGCGAACACGCGGTCGTGCGCCTTGTCGCCATGCGCGACTTTGGTGATCGTGAACGGCGCGACGAATGCTCCCTTGCATCCGTCCTTCACCGCACGCTCGAGTTCGGCGGCGGCGCCCGCGGGATCGCCGAGCGACAGGTGCGCGATCGGGACCAGGCGGCCGCCCGAATCGCGGCAGAACTCCGCGATCCACCGGTTGTAGGCGCGGCAGTAGGCGCCGGCGACTTCCGCGTCGAAACACTCGGCCTCCCACATCAGGCCGAGCGTCGGATAGAGGACCGCTTTGGCCATCCCTTCGCGATCGAGCAGCGCAAGCCGCTCTTTCATGTCCATCGTGCCGAAGGCCGCCCCGGCCATGTAAGTGTCGCCCGGACCGGGCATCTGGTAGCGCAGCTCTTCGGGGCTCAGCTCGCCGCGCATCGCGCGCTCGCGCATCCGCGCCGCATCCGCCACCTTTTTGCCCATCCCGCCCAGCGTCGCAAGCTGGCCGCGGCGGCAGAGCCGCGAAACCTTGCGGTCGATATCGAGATACTCGTAGCCGTCCTGCCCCGTCACGATCCGGATCGCGCGTTCGCGATACCGCGGTTCGAGGTAGCGCTCCCACAGATCGGGCCGTTCGAGAATGTGACCGTCGGCGTCGATTACCATCGCTTCGGAAGGCATGGTTTGCTCCTTGTCGCGTCAGAAGACCGCCACCGGATTCACCGGCGACGCCGTCGCGCGCTCGAGGATGAGCGGCAGCATCGCGAACATGAATTCGTGGCGCTCAAGGCGGACGCAGGCCGCGCCCAGCGCTTCGAGGTCGGCGTTGTCGATCAGGTGCACGCCCATCGCGACCAGGGTCCCGACGTGAATCGGAAAAATCAGCTCGCTGCCGTAGCCGGTCGGGAGCGCGTCGCTCACGCCGTCGCATCCGAGCACCGCGATCCGCCGTTCGTGGAGCCACGGCAGACAACTCGGATCGAGCCCCGCCATCCCCTCGCTGCGGCTGTCCCACGGACCGAGTTTTCTCTGCCGCGCCATCCGCCCCGTCCGGACGAGCAGCACGTCGCCCTCCTCGACGCGCACGCGATGCGCGCGTTCGGCGGCGTCGAGATCTTCGGGGAAGATGCGCTCGCCCGGCTCTATCCATTCGGCGCCCTTGAGCCGCGCGATATCGAGCAGCACGCCGCGGCTCACGACGCCCTCGCGCGCGGCGTCGATTCCGCACTTGCGCGCTCCCCACCGTCCGACCTCGCTCGAACTGAAGCCGTTGTACATCTTGCGCTCCCAGAACACATGGCAGAGCGCGTCGAGATGGGTAAACGCCATCCCGTGCGGTGCCATTCCGAAATAGTCGAGCGCAACCGCATGACCGGTCCCCGAATGGAGCATCAGATGCGTGACCGGCGTGGGATTGTCGGGGCCGGAGGCGGTCGAGAGCGGCAGCGCGATCGAGACCATCTCGCCGTTTTGCACCAGGCGTGCGGCGGCGGCGCGTTTGTGCGCTGTGATGAAGTTGAGCGCGCCGCGCTCGTCATCTTTGCCCCAGCGGCCCCAGTTGCTGAACTTCTCGAACAGGCCCTTCACTTCGGCGGCACTGAGTCTGGGTGTGGTCTCGCCCATCGGCCTCTCCCCGAATCGATCTGATTAGCCAATAGCACGCGCCCGCCGATACCGACCAGCGGGCGCAAGCCGCTCCGCAGGCAAGATGGTATGGTGAAGGCTCCGAAGCGAGCCGCGGACCCGGGCGGCGCGGGGGCCTGAGGACATTGAGCAATCGCGACATCGAAGCGGCGCGGACCTATCACGCGGCAACCAAGCATTCGTACACCAGCGTGCGCAGCGGCGGGCATTACCTGGATTGGGACAATCGCCCGCTGCCATACAAGCTCTACCCCGAGGTCTCCGGGCTCGCGCTGCCGCGCGACCTAAGCCTCGCGCGCGTTCCCGCGCTCGGCGCGATAGCCGCTGGCGGCGCGGGGGGTGATCGGAACGCCAGTACGCACGAGGGCGGCGAACTTTCCCGTGAGGGCGGCGAGCTCACATTAGACGCGCTCACGCGGATCCTCTTCTGCGCCAACGGGCTCACGCGGCGCGTCCGGGTCGGCGGTCAGGACTATCATTTTCGCGCGGCGCCGTCGGCGGGGGCGCTCTATCCGATCGAGATCTATACGGCCGTGGCCGAGACGGACGAACTCGAGCAGGGGCTCTATCATTTTTCGCCCGCCGATTTGCGCTTGCGTGGGCTTCGCCGGGGGGACTGGCGCGGACTCCTTGCGCGCACGGCGGCGGGACGTCCCTCGCTATTGCAGGCGCGCGCGGTACTCGTGCTGAGCGCGATTTTCTGGCGCAGCGCGTGGAAGTATCGCGCGCGCGCCTACCGCTACTGCTTCTGGGATGCGGGTACGATACTCGCCAATCTGTTCGCCGCCGCGTCGGCCGAGGGGATTTCCGCCGACCTGGTGACCGCCTTTGCCGACCCCGAGATCGAAGCGCTGCTCGGAATCGACGGCGCGCGCGAAGCGGCGCTATGCCTCGTCGCGCTCGGCGGCGGCACGGCTGCGCCGGGTGCGGAGCCGGTGATGAAGCCGCTCGTCCTCGAGACGATCGAACTCTCGCGCGAGGAGGTAAGCTACCCTGACCTCGTGCGGATGCATCAGGCGTCCCGCCTGCTCACACCTGACGAGGTTGCTGCCGTCGCTGGCGCACAGATCGATTTGATTCCGCCATCGGCCGCGGCGACCAAGGCGAAGCCCGAGACTCTCGACTCCGACGCTGGTATGAGCCTGGGCGAGACGATTCTAAGACGCGGATCGACGCGAGCCTTCGCAGAGCGGCCGATAACAGCCGAAGAACTGGCCACGATATTGGTCGTCTCGAGCCGCCATCCGTCCGCCGACTTCCCGCCGCTAAGCGATACATATCTGATCGTCAACGCAGTCGAAGGAATGGAATCCGGGACGTACTACTACCATCGCCAAGGCGGCGAATTCGAATTGCTAAGGGCCGGCAGCTTTCGCCGCGAGGCCGGCTACCTGTGCCTCGAGCAGATGCTCGGCGCCGATTGCTCCGCGCTGATCGTTTATATGGCCGATCTCGAGCGCGCGCTCGGCGCGCTCGGCAATCGGGCCTATCGCGACGCTCACCTGGAAGCCGGACTGCATGGCGGACAGGTCTATCTCGCGGCTTACACGCTCGGCCGCGGCGCGACAGGCTTGACCTTCTACGATGACGACACCACCGCGTTCTTCGCGCCGCATGCCGCGGGCAAGAGTCCGCTGCTAGTCGTCGCGGTCGGCGTGCCACGGTCGTCGAGCGACGACAGCTGACCCGCGCTCCGGCGGCATTTCGATCTGCAAGTCTCTTCTGCCCCGTCTGCTCAGTCGTTAAGCCGATGCCCGTTTCGCGGGCATCATGGCGAAAGCATCTAACCGAAAAGTCCTAATTTTATATAGCACCATAGTTGCATTTTGCATGGCACTTTTCTTGCGGACAGGTGCACGCGGACTAGATGCATAGTTCTGCGCGAAGCCCCGACTCCCTCGGTCGGGGGCCGGGACGAGTCACGAAGTGCTTTTGACAAGGGCTTTCCGCGAACAAGGAGATGACTGACGAATGAAGCGAATTGAGGCGATAATTAGGCCGTCTAAGCTCGACGAAGTGAAAGAGCGGCTCATGACCCTCGGAATCACCGGGCTCACGGTATCCGAGGTCAAGGGGTTCGGCCGCCAGAAGGGCCATACGGAGATGTACCGTGGGACCGAGTACACGGTGGATTTTCTGCCGAAGATTCTCGTCACGATCGTCGTTGCCGAGGACCTGGTAGAGCCGGTGGCCAAGGCGATCGCCGAGACCGCCAGGACGGGGAAAATCGGGGACGGGAAAATTTTTGTGAGCTCGCTCGACGAGATCATGCGGATTCGGACCGGAGAGCGAGGCCCGAGCGCGATCTGAATCGATCGTTCATCATCCGCGGCGCAGAGCCGCCGCTGCCAATCTTATGAGGAAGGGGAATTCCAAGATGCCAAACGTTTCTATAACGCGCCCGAAGCTGTGGCTGCTCAAGGCAGTCCTCGCGATCCTGTTCGCGCAATGGCTGTGTGGGCCGATGCTGGTCGCGCTCGCCGACGAGCCGCAACCCGACCCCGCCGGAATCGCAACCGGCGACAAGTCATCGACGTCCGACGCGGGCGGAAATTCGTTCATTCTGACCGAGCCGACCGACAAAAGCGCACCCGACTACGCCAAGAACAAGAAGGCGTTCGACGACTTTACAGCCCAGGCTGCCAAGGAGCCGCTGGCCATGAAGCTTGCCGACAACGTCGGTCACCTTAGAATCTCGGTCAACTTCTCGTGGACGCTGCTGACCGGATACCTGGTTCTCTTCATGCAAGCCGGGTTCGCGCTGCTCACGTGCGGACTGGTGCGCAAGAAGAACGCCGGGCATCTGATGATGCTCAACTTCGCGGCGTACGTGTTCGCCTTCCTCGCCTACTACGTCTGCGGATT
>DATJXN010000009.1 GCA_035500095.1 Candidatus Binataceae bacterium | reverse complement strand
CGCTCGGTAGCTATGGAGTTGAACCGACAACTTCTCCAGCGGAACTTTCATCCGCTGGACACCAGCGCCTTTCGTGGCGCACTGCAGAGCTTCCCTAGTAGTATTCGCTCGACTTCGGACATCAATACTACGCGTGGCGGAACTTGGCACGTCACAGGCGAGGCTAAAATTTACCGACCATCGACTTCGGCGCGATAAATCGCCGCCTGGCCGGGCCCTTCCGCGACTGAGATTTCGATTGACACTATTCCGGGGAGCGCCTGCCTGGTATTCAGAGCCTCATATAGTTCTTTCCAAATAAAGCGCGCGAGCTCCTCCACCGAGCTGTGTCCGATCGGCAAAAGACAGGCGTCGCCCGCGGGCAGGCGGAATTCATCCGCGCCGTAACAGATCCTCAGCTGCCCGTTCTCCAGATGTTCAATCTGCAGACAGTCGCTGTCGGCGGGAACCAGCGTGCGCTCGTCGAGCCGATCGACGATCTCCTTGGTGAGCTGTTTGATGAGGCCGAAGTCGAGCACGTAGCCGGTTGGCGAGAGCCGCCCTTCGACGCGGACGCCGACCTGGTAGTTGTGGCCGTGCAGCGGCTCGCGGAATCCCGGGTAGGCGATAAAATGCGCGGCCGAGAATTTCAGATTCTCCTTGGCAACGTAGATCGAAAATCCGGATGACACGTGCTTACTCCGAGGCGCCGCCTTTTGCCTGCGCGACAAGCCGCGCGAGACATTCATGGGCGACGCCGGTGAACTGATCGCGATAACGCTCGTGGTCGAGCGAAGCGGCACGCATGAAACGCTCCAGTTCGCCCGGCGCGGCCAGCGCGAAGCGGCGCATCAGTTCGCTTCCCCAATCGGTCTCGAGTTCAAGCTCGGCCATCACGTCGTCCACCGCAAGACCGTGCATTCCGCCGAGCACGCACTCCGCGAAGTAGCCGGCCTGACCCGCGCGATCGAGCTCGAAGCTCCGCACTTCCATCGCCTCGCCCATCGAGAGCAGGCGATCCATCCCGTACTCGTTGCGCTTGGAGCGCACCGCCGGGTCGCCGCTGCCGTCATAGCCCGAACCGATCGCGGCAATCGCTACGCGGCCGTCGGCGAGCGGCACCGGATGAAAGATATAACCGTGCGACGTGTAGCCGAGCATCCTGCACAACTCGACACGATAGGCGAGCAGGTCGAAGTCCGTGCGCCGGGCGATGTCGAGCAAGAAATCGCCCAGCACCACGCCCGCGGCATCGGCGCGCGCGATAAGCTCAAGAAACTTCGCCGAATCATATTCCTCGCGCCGCGCGATCAGCGCCGCCCACTCGCGGTCGAACACGAGCCCAACCGCGCCGATCCCGCCGGCGCCATTGAGATCCGCATGCGCGATGATCGGTTCGCCGCAGCTTACCGGCTCGAGATCCATCGCAAGGTAATGGCCGTGGCTGGAGGGCTTGGCGAAGCCGCGGCGCGCGTTGGTAAGGCGCACCGCGAAAGCGTCGCGCGCGATGAGTTTGCTGCCGCCGCCGCGCCGCTCCGCGAGCAATCCATAGCCGCTCAGCAGCGATCCATAGCCGATCACGAGCAGCGTGTCGTTGATCCGATTGTTCGCGTGGATTCGATTCGTCACTTTCCGGCTCATCCAATCGTAGCGGAGACCCGCGAGGGTTAAAACATACGTTCAGATGCACATCAGGACGCCCCGTGCGGGCGCGCCCGTGCTCCGGCCGATCGCACGCAGATAGAGCAGCAATTGCAGACGATATTCGTCGAGCCGTCCCGCGATATCGGCGTCGGTCTTGAAATCCACGACGACCCATCGTTCCCCCTCGGCAATGCGTTCGGGGAAAGCCAGGTCCACAACGCCTTCGACCGTGAGGCCTCCAAAAGCGTCCCGGTCCTCGACCCGCATCGCGAGCGCGCATTCGCGCCGGAGCCGCGCGCCCGCGGCCGCCGCCGCTTTCAGCAACGGGCAACCGAGCGCCGCGGCCACGGCGTCGCACGCAGCCGCCGTCTCGAGCTCGTCCGCACCGAGCATCCGGGCAAAGAAGCGCGCGGCTTCGGCGATCGCGGAGGCGTCAGCATCGAGCGCGACGCGCGAGAGCACGGCGTGTACCAGCGTTCCGAAGCGGACACCCTGGGGGCGCCCCGCGGCGCGCGCGACGCGTTCGATCGCGATCTGTTCCGGGTCGCCCAGCCATGCAGGGCGCTCGCCGCGCTCGGCCATTCTGCGCGCGAGTTCGGTCGCGGCGGCGACGCTGAACGTTTCCTTCGCTCCCGCGGCGAGCGTCGCGCCGTGGCGAGCCTTCCACGCTTCATATTCGCGCGCCCCTTGCGACGCCTCGCGCTCGCCCTTATCGGCGGTCAGCAGGCGATGCTGCCGCAGGCCCATCGTTTCGCGCGCGTCGAGCCTGAGCCGCGCCGGGTCCCACCAAACGATTCGATGGTCCCCGGCTTGCGGGCGATGGAGTCCGGGCGCGACGACCTGCGACTTGGTTGGCGCCCTCGGCGGACGCACGACGACGCTGTCATCGCCGAATACCGGACATCCGGGCGGCGCGGGGTCGAGCGGCGCACGCCGATCCTTGGCCGCGGGATAGATCACGGGATTGAGAAGCGCGAGCCATCCTTCCTGCGGAGCGCTGCCGACGGCCGGAACAATCAGCAGGTCGCGCGCACGCGTAGCGCCGACGTAAAGCAGTCGCATCGCTTCCTCGCGGTCGCGGCGCATCTCCTCTTCGGCGTGTTCCAGAAGCTCGCGCGGGGCGTGCCCGGCGACTCTCAGCGCGCAAAGGCCGCTTGCCGGATCGACCCATCGATGGGCGTCGCCGGCGGTTTCATTGCACGTCAGATCGGCGAGCAGGACCACCGGAAACTCCAACCCCTTGGCGCGATGCACGGTCATGATGCGGACGCCTTCGGCGCCTTCCTCGACCACCGGCGCGTCGGCGCTCTCCTCGCGCGCGGCGCGCGCTTCGAGTTCGTCAACGAAGCCGCGGAAGGAGCGCGCCGCACGGCGGGCCTCGTAGCGCCGCGCGAGATCCATCAGGCGCATCACGTTGGCCAACGCCTGCTCGCCGGTAGGCCAGATTGCGATCGCCGCATGGGCGCGCACGGCGGCGAGCAGCCGCGCGATAGTCTCCGCGATCGGCCTGCGGTTGCGTCCGCGGCTGAGATCGCGCAGCACGCCGAGCGCTTTGCCGACCTCCTCGAGTTCGGCCGGAAGATCGGCGTGGAGCTTGCGAAAGGGATGGAGCGAGCCGGCGGACGCGCGAAAGCGCAGCAGCGCTCCGTCGTCGAGCGCTAACAGCGGGCCGCGCAGCGTCGCGAAGACTGCTAGTTCGTCGTCGGGCCGCTCGATCGCGCCGAGCGCGTTGCGCAGCGCCTCGACTTCCTCGCGCTCGTTGAACGATCCGCCCTTGACCAGGACGTGCGCGATATGGCGCGCCTCCAGCGCGCGCACGTAAGGCCGCGTAACGTCGCGGCCGTAGCTGCTGAAGCGGCGAAAGAGCATGCAGATATGGCGCGGTTCGATCGCCACGCGGACATCGGGCTGGTCGCGCGTGGTCACCGTCCATCCGCTCTCCTCGACCAGCCATCGCACCAGCGCGCCGACCGCGTCGGGAGTCGATTCGTCGATCTGGCGTTTGGTGACGAAGCCGCGCTCGTTGAACGGCGCCGGCACTGGCAATACGACGATCGACGGCTGCGTGGCGCAGTTGGCGCGAAACGGCATCAGCGGCGAATAGGCGGGATGGGTCGGGGACTCCGACGGCATCAGCGGCGCAAAGGCGGCGTTGACGGCCGCCTGCAGCTCGGGGGTCGCGCGAAAGCTGACCGTCAGGTGCTCCAATTCAGCGCCGCAATCGAGCAGGCGGCGCTTGATCTCCTGGTAGAGCGCGACGTCGGCGCGGCGGAAGCGATAAATCGATTGCTTGGGGTCACCGACGATAAAGAGTTTCCCGGGCAGCGGACGCGCGCGGCGCCAGTCGGCTTCGGCGGGATCGTCGGCCGCGAGCAACAGCAGGATTTCCGCCTGCAGCGGATCGGTGTCCTGGAATTCATCGACGAAGATGTGACTGATGCGCCGCTGCAGCTCGGCGCGCACGGCCTCGCGGCCGCGCACGAGATCGCGCGCGATCAGCAGCAGGTCCATGAAGTCCAGCACGCCGGCGCGCTTCTTGGCCTCCTCGTAGTAGCCCACGATCGGCCACAGCTCGTCGCGCAGAAGCGGCGCGAGGTTGGCGCCGGCGCCGTCACGAAAGCGTACGAGGCGCGCGCGCAGCGCGTCGCGCCGCGCAATCACTTCGGCGCGCGGCAGCGATCCGAACTCCTCGCCCCACCCCTTCCATCGCCAGCGTCCGTCATAGCCGCGCAGCAGCGCGAGCAGCGCGGCCTCGAGCGCGTCGTAGTCGCGCCCGCGCACAGTTTCAAGCCGCGTCGCCTCGTCGATCGGACGGGCGATCTCGCCGAGCGCCTTGCCGAGCCAGTCTTCCGGATCGACCTGCGCGATGAGCGCGCCGACTGCGCGGATCTCGTCGACCAGCGCGTCGATTTCGGGATCGCGATCGAACACCTGATGGGCCCACGGCGTCTGGAAGTCGCGCCATTGCAGAAGCTCCCATGCGGCGGAACGGATGATCGGCCGCGGACCCTCGCGGTCGAATCCTTCGCGGCGGCGCAAAAGCCGGCGCAGACCTTCGCTCGGAGCGGCCAGCGCCTGCTCGAACCATCGGTCAAAGGCGCTTTCGAACAGTTCGCCGGCTATGTCGTCGGCCGCAACCTCGAACATCGGATCGACTCGCGCCTCGACCGGGCGCTCACGCAGAAGGTCGGCGCAAAACGAATGGATCGTGCCGATGCGGGCTTCCTCGAGCTGGCCAAGCGTCTCGGAGAGCCGTATACGCTCGGCCGGATCGCGCGCAGGCTCGGCGCGCGCGTTTTCGATCTCCGCGCGCAACCGCAGCTTGAGCTCGCCGGCCGCCTTTTCGGTAAATGTCACCGCGACGATTCGGCCAAGCTCGGCGCGGCCGCTCGCGAGCGCAGCGACGATTCGGTTGACCAAGGCGGTGGTTTTGCCGGTGCCGGCGGCGGCCTCGACGATGAGCGTTGTGTCGAGGTCGCGGCGGATGCGCTCGCGCACGTGTCGATCGGCGATCGCGGGCTCCGCGCCATTGGTGCTGCGCGGCCCGTTCGACGGACTGCTCACCAAAGCTTCCCCGTCCGGCGCACCTTTTTGCTTTTCCGCGTTCATCGCAGCCTGCGCAGGCGCTCGAGCGCGTTAATGCGCGTCGGCGGTTTAAGCGCGACGCGCGTCTCCTCGTACGGTCCGCAAACCATCCGGTAGTCGCACCATTTGCACTCGCCTGCCGCGGGTGCGGCGGGCAGGAACCCCTCGGCGATCGCGCCGGCCACGGTCGCCGCGAATTCGCGCGCCGCGCCGCGTGCCGCCTGGTCGAGCGGCACGACGCGATCCTCGTAGCCGCCGCGGGACGAACAATAGTAGAGACGTCCCGATTCGACCGGTTCGCCGAGCAGCCGTTCGGCGGCGAGCGCATAGAGCACAGGCTGCAACACGCGGCCGCCGCCGATAATCACGTCTTTGGGCGCATCGGCCTTGCCGCTCTTGTGATCGGTAACGCGAAGCCGCCCGCCCAGACCGCGCTCAACCAAATCGATCGATCCGCGCAGGATCAGCCCGGCCTCGAGCGGCACCGGCTCGTCGCGGCTTGCGGGATCGGCCTGCTCGCGTCCCCCCGCAAGTCCGAAGGCGAGTTCGAAGCGCTCGGGCGTCCACGGAACGGGGTCTTCGGCCGCACGCCGCAGCCATTCGCGAAGGTCGGCGCGAATCGCGTCGATCGCGTCCTTCCAGACGCGATCGATCGCGGGCGCGAGCCTCTCATGCCAGTTCGCCGCGATCTCTTCCAGCGTCCGATCCATCAAGGCGAGCGCGTCGTCGAGCGCCGCTCGCTCGACCGGGAGCCGGCCTGCCGCGCGGAGCCGGGTCAGCAGCTCGAACTGGACCTCATGCAGGAGCGCGCCGCGGGTTAGCGGATCGACCACCTCGATCGCCTCGGCCTCTTCGCGCGGCTGGATTCGATGGATCGCGTAAAGCAGGAAACGATACGGGCATGCGGCAAAATGTTGCAACGCGGTGGCCGAATAGGAACGCGCATCGGGACGATGATGATCGAGGGCCGCGCGCGTCTCGGGACCGGGATCGACCAGTCCATCCGCCGGCGTCCACCGCTTGAGCCATCGCCGCGCGCGCGCACGCAAGGCTCGCGCAAGATGCGGGTTGGCGCCGAGCAGGTAGTGCGCCGCGCCAGTCGTCGCTTCCTCATCTTTGCCTGCCAGACGATGGAGCACGGCCAGATCGAATTCGGCATCGTCGATCGCCTGGGCGGCCTCGCGTGGCGCGGGCCAGCCAAGGCGCGCCGCCTGCTCGCCCACCGCGCGCCGTGCGAGTTCGTCGAATCCCGGCAAGCGTCCTTCGGCGGCGCGCAGCACTTCCAGTGCGTAGAACGACGGCACCCGCGGCCGGCCCTGGTCGAGATCGACGCGCGGAAACGAGAACATCGCGCGCCGGCGCGCGGCACCCGCGGCCAGGCGCAGGGCGAGGCGTTCCGCGGCGGCGCGGTTCTGCTGAAGCTCGAGATCGTGCCCAAGCCGCACGCGCGCCAGGTCGGGCAGGATCGGATCCTCGGTCAGCTTCCTGGGAAAGACGCGTTCGGTCAGGCCGGGAACGATCACAACGTCGAACTCGAGACCGCGCAGGTCCTGCGCTGGGGCTACCATCACGGCGCCGTAGCGGCGCGGAGGCCGCGGCGCCTCGAGCCGTCCCAGCCGTTCGGCCAGCACCTGGAGCACCTCGTCGAGTCCGACCGGACCCACTGGCGCCATCGGCTCGAGCTCGGCAAGCGCGGCGAGCACCGGCGCCGAATCGCGCACGGCGAGCGCGGTGAGCGCGCGCAGATGGCCCAGCCACTCGCCCCACGCCGCCTGCAAGGGCAACGCGGCGAGCGCCGTGATCTGCGGCAGCGCGACGTCGCCCAGGTGCTTGAGGTCGAGAATCTGGCGGTCGAAAGCGGCGGCGCGAACGTCGTCGTCTTTGAGTTCCGAGCGTCTCTTCTCCAGTTCCGCTGCGAGCCCTTTAAGCCGGCGCTCCCAGCGCTCGCGATTGCCGATAACCGACGCGTCGACCAGCAATCGCTCCCATCGCCACGGCGCGCGCACGGCGCCTTCGACCACTGGCACCGGATCGGCGGCGCCGTCAGCGAGTTCAGCGGACGCGGCCCCGTTGAGGGCGGCTCCTTCAAGCTCCGCGGACGGCGCGACGCCGGCAGGTTCGAGGTCCGGCGCGATGAAGCGCGCCGGTCCGTCGCGCTCGAGGTCGGGAACCTGCGCGAGCGAGAGATACTCGGCGTAGCGGCGCGCGGAAAGATGTTCGGCGGCCGAGGCCAGGAGCGCGAGCAGCGCGCGGCCGCCGGGCTCGGGACGCATCGCGCCGCGAGCAAACGAGGCGGGAATTGATGCGCGATCGAGCGCCTCTTCAAGATACGGCACGTAACGCGCGGACGCATGCAGCGCCACCGCGATCCGGTCGAAAGGGACACCGCGATCCGCCTCGGTCAGGATGCGGCGCGCTATCTCCACGCACTCCTGCATCTCGCCCGGCGCGGAGATGACTTCCACCGTATCGTCCAGCCGACGCTCCGGCGGCGTTTCGTTGCTGAATAGATAGTTCTGGAGGCGAGCGAGCGAATCGGCGGCGACGCCGGCGCGCGGGACCGGCGGCGGTGCGACGCCGAGCGCCGCGGAAAGCATCGCAAGCGCGGCCGTATCGCCCTCGGGAACGGTCGCAAGTATCGCGGGGGCGCGCGCCGCCAGCGCCGCATACAAATCACGCTCGAGCGTCGAGCCGCCCGCGACGTCGAGCATCAGTATCGGCATCGTGGCCTCGCCCGGCGGCGGATCGGCTTTGACGATCGCCGCCGCCAGCGCGAGCATCGCGGCGCGGTCGATCAGATGTGCGTCGTGAAGTTCTGACTCGAAACGCCGCAGCAGCGCGGCCAGCGGCGGACCGATCTCGTCGAGCGCCGCCAGCTCGTCCGCGTCGATTCCCGCAAGACGGATCTCGTTCAGGGTGCGGGCGAGCGCGCCTGGAAAACCAGGACGATCGGCCACCGGGGCGAAATAACCCAGCGCTCCGGCGGCGGCGAGCTTATAGATCGCGCGAGCTGCGACTCCTTCGAGGCCAAGCCCGGCAGCCGGCACTAATCCGTCGCGAAAGAGCCGGTCGGCGCACAGCGCACCTAGCAGCCGCAAGAGGGTCATTCGACGGACGCCGAAGAGCGCGCGCCGCGCGCTTAATGCGCGCACGAGATCGTCGGCTGCCGGCTGACGCGCCGCGAGCACTAGCACCTCGGCGGACGGCGCGAGCGCCTCGAGCCATTGCGTAGCCGCGGCGAGACGATCGGCAGCGCGCGGCGAGCAAACGATAGCGTGTCGTGGCGGCATCGAGTTGGAGGTGCGGCAGTTAAAGCCGTCCCGGCGATGATCGTCTGCCGCCCGAGCGCGCGCCGCAAGCGCGGCGATGCGGCTTCATGAACAGCGATCCCGGCGAGGCTGCTACTTGGTGAGAAAGACCGGATCGCCGACGCGGAGCGTGCCGGGAGCGCCGATCGAGGCGAAAACGCCGAGCGTGGCCTTGTGATGGCGCGCGGCCGTGCGCAGAATCGACAGGTCGCGCGGCAGCTCGGACTGCGCATGCGTGGTCATCACGCAGCGCAGCGCCGGCTGCATCGCGGTAATTTTCACCGCCGCTCCGACCTCGAGCGTGCCTTCGAGCCATTCGTCCTCGACAAAACCGTCAGCGCCATCCGCACCGGTATCGACGAAAATGTTGGGGCGAAAACGGCGCGGATCGAGCATCGAATCGCCGCCGCATAGGCGCCGCAGATGCTCGAGCGAGGTGCGGGCAAGGACGTGAATCGGCGCCGAATCGAAAAACGCACCGCGCATCAGGGCGAACGAATCGGGCAGCGTCCGGCTGTTGAAATTCGGAAGCACTTGCTCGACCGGAACGTCGGCGAAAATCGTCTCCGGATCGATCTCGCCGCGCGCGCGCTCGTCGCTCTTGGCACGCTCGAGAGTCACCGCGCGTCCCATCGCCTGCGAGAGCCGCGCCGAGGCGTCGGGATCAGCGGCGTGGATGCGCGCGCCGTCGGGAAAAACGATTGTGACCGGCGCAAGCTCGTCAGCGCGCGGCGGCGAATCATAGCTTGCGCGGAAGGCGAGCATCGCCGCCCACTTTTTCGCCGTCGCGATACGCCCCGAGGTCTCGCGCACAGCCCACGCACGGTCGCCGAGCGCGCCGTTTTGCGCCAGGGTCAATGCGGTCAGACTCTCGCCGAGCATCGATTTGACCGGATAGCGAAAAAGCGCGCTCACGACCCCGATTTTCTTCCGCTCCATTCTGGCCCCTGGCGCGTCCTTGCGATCAATGACCCGCCGCCGCACCAGGGGAGGCGCCTGGCTGCGCAGGGGGGCTCGGCGCCGCCGAAGGCGTTGCGGACGTACTTTCGGCGGCGGAGGGCATCGCGGACGCGGTCGCTTCCGCGCTGGCGGCGGCCGTCGGAGACGCGGCCTCGGGCGTCGCTGCCGCAGCCGGCACATAAACCGTGGGAATCGGCGTAGCTGGGCCGGTCGTCACCGACTGCGGCGCGACCGCCGGCGATCCCGCGCCATAGATCGCCGTGCCTATACCGTATTCATAGACCAGCTTGCCGCCGAGATAACCCTGATACGCGATCGCGACCGCCGCCAGGACAGCGACGAGCAAATAGAGTCCGCGCGTACCAGCCATGAAGCCGAAGAGCTGGACCCCGATACGCCATACGGCCAGCACCAGAAATACCCACGGCAGATAATCGCCGAGCTGGGCGTGACGATGAAGCGTGTCGTACGCGGGTCCGCCGGCATCCTTGACCGCCTTCCATACGCGATCGGCCTCCCATCCGCCGGTGAGCTTGGAGCCCCAGGCGGCGGCGGTGCCGAAGATCATCAGCGCGAGCGCCGCGTAGCGCATCCACAGGCGCGTAGAGAACATGCTGGCGAAAAGATCGGCGAGGACTGCGAGGATCAGGATCGCGACCGTGAAATGATCGACAGCCGGGTGTAAGTGCCATTTTTGGATCGTTTCAAGAAGACCTTGCATCCGGATTTCCTTTGCTGAAACTAGCCGCAGCTGTCCGTCCGTTCTCCGCCCGGCCGCGCGTGGCGGCGCCCCGCCTGCATGGCCGCGGCGACCCGGTCTTTATTACAGAGCCGCCGACGGCGCGCAAACCGTCGCGAGGCGACGCCGCGCGCCCGACCGGAACGGTTTGTCGTGTGTTAGCGGGCGGACGATTGTCAGTGGGCGGCGATGCGATACCCGAGCTGAACCATCCAGACCAGCGCCGACGGCCACATCGTCATCGCTGCGAGCGCGAAAAGTGAAAACCAGATAGGCGTATCCGCCACTGCGGAAACCACCGCGAGGGCCGGCTTGCGCACCGCAGCGCTCCGGCGGCCTGTCATCGGCGCGGGACGCGCCCGCGATGGCATGCGGCGAACCACGCCCCTCGCGCACGAAATCGGTACTACGTTGCTCTTCATTCGCTCGCCCGCCGGCCGCCGCCGCGACCGAGGCTACGTCAGAAAGCATTGTCCAAACGGCAGCCAAATTCCACTAGGTGGCAGACAAGTATCCACCGGCTCCGCAGCCATCAGACAGGTCAGTCGACAAGACGACGCCGGGCACGGCCCATCCTGCCCGCGGGCGCGCTAGTCGCCGCCGCAGCAGGTCCGCGGGTGGGGACGGAGGAAGGAATCGCCGAAGGAGTCGGAACGGCAGTGACCGCAGGAGTGGCCATGGGAGTCGCCGGGACGGTCGCCGCAGGCGTCGTTATTTGAGTAGCAGCGGAGGCCGCGGCGGGCGTAGCAGACAGAGTCGCGGCAGGAGTACCGGAGGGCGTCGTTGAAGGACTGCTCTCCGGTCCGGCACCAAGCGCAGGTCTAGCGGACGCCGACGGCACGGCCGATATCTCCGATGTGGGGGACGCGGCCGCCGCGGGCGTCGGCGCTTGCGCCGGCAGGGCCGATGCAGTCGGCGACGACGCCGGCTCAACCGGCGCCAAAATCACCGTCGGTGCAACCGTGACGACGGGGCGGATAGCGATCGTCATACGGTGCGCGTCGAGCGGCGCCCAGGCGTGCGCGCTCACCATGTAGTGCAGCACAGTCTGCGGCGACAGCGAACGCCATGCCGGATGCCACGCGTCGTCAAGCTCGAACTCATACGCGGTCAGTCCCTCGGCCTCGGACAGGCTCGCCGAGTCCGCATTGCTGACGATCGCGGTTGCGCCCTGCGGCTTCGCGACCGGAGTGAACGTGCGCAGATACCATCGCAAGACCGGCGATTCGGCGGCGAAAAACATGCTCGCTCCGCGCGGCGGGGCCTGGCTGGTCACGCGTGCGCACTGGACCGGGGTCTGAAACGTGGTCGTGGGCTCGGTCCAGTACAGGAGCGCGGTGCGCGCCCATGGAGCCTGGCTCGCGTCGGGCGCATACCACATGAAGTTGTTTGCGGCCTGCACGCAAAGCGTCAGGACCGCGAGCACGGCGAGCGGATAGCGCACCAGGCTCCACGCGGCGGTGTGATGCAGAGAATCGATCAGCACGGCGCCCAGCAGCGCCACCGGCACGACCATCTGGAGCACCAGTGCTGGCGAGCGCACCGGCGTCCACAGGTAGAAGGCAACCGCGAGCGCGCTCCAGATAAGCGCGCCGGTTGCGATACGCGAGCGGATGCGCAGCGTGAGCACGGCCAACGCTCCGCCAACTCCGAGCAGCACGATCAGAAATTCGTACAGCAGGAGAATCGGCAGGTAAAAATCCAGGCCCGCAGCGAAACTTTGCCCGGCCGCCGGACCCACGCTCGGCAGATTCGACCGAAACGCGGCCACGATCGCGGCGAGCGGCGAACGGGTGAAAAACCCGCTCTCGCATCCCATCCATATGAGCGCCGCGACGAATATCGTGATCAGGAAGAGTCCTTTGCGCCGCGTCCACCAAACTCGCACCTGGAGCCGGATGCGAGAGCCGCGCAAAGCCGCGAACAGACCGACGACCGCAAGCCCGCCGAACATAAACAGCGCCGTCATCAGAGCGGCGTCGGCGCTGGCAAGCCCCAGGCCTACCGCCGCCCCCAGGGCGGCGGCGAGCAGGCGGCCCGGCTCAGCGGTCAGCTGTAGAAAGAGCGCCAGCGCGAGCACCGCGAAGGCGAGCGTCGGCACGATGCTGTCAGCGCGCGAGTAATAGGCGACGCTCGGCGAGAGCATCAGCAGCGCCGCGAAAGCCATCGCACCGGCGCGGCCCAGGTGACGGCGCATCGCAAAGGCAGCCGCGATTAGCAGGAGCCCGCTTAGGGCGAACATCAGCCGCGCGCAGAAGTCGCCCGCGCCGAGCGCGACGAAAATCGCCGCTTCGAGCAGATGCACCCATGAAAGATGGGCGGCGGCGGGAGCCCCGTTCTGCAGCAGCGCCAGTTCGCTGAGCGCGTGGCGCGCCTCCACCGAATCGAGCGGCCGCGCACCCAGCATCACGAGCCGGCTCAGCACCGCGAGCGCGCCAATCTTCGCCCAGCCGAGATGCTCGGCGGTGACGACGCATAGGGGCCGATCCAGCCGTTCGGCTGAGTAGTCGCGCGGAGCGCCCTGCTCTTCTGGAACTTCCGGTGTCTCGTGGGCGCCTGGCTCAACCCCGAGCCGCCACTCCTCCGTTTCCTTGCCACTGGCTGACATCTGGTGAAAACGGGTATTTGGCCCCGACTCGATTGTCAACGCGCGCGCCGCCGATCGAGCCACGGTTATCAACCCGTGACCGTAACCTCGCGTTAATGCGCGCCGCGCTTGAGCCTGTGCGCCAGAGGGTTATGATTTGGCGGCGGCGATGGAACAGAAAATCAACATGCGAAGGATCATCGGCGGAGCGGTGCCGATACTGATCGTCGCTGCGCTGCTTGCGCTGTTCTTCGGGTTTCGCAATTACGTACCGGCGCTGCACGGCCCGCGGCTGAGCATCACGGCGCATCAGCTGCCGTACTACGCATTCTGCTCGTTCAACCGGATGCTGGTCGCGTATGTGATCGCGCTAGTGTTCTCGATCGCCTACGGAATGATGGCGGCTCGCGGGCGGATGTGGGAGCGGATAATGATCCCGGCGATCGATATCGCGCAGTCGGTGCCGGTGGTCGGATTCTTTCCCGCCGCAGTGTACTTCTTCGTCGCGCTCGCGCACGGCAGCCGGCTTGGTGTCGAGATTGCCGCCGTGTTCCTGATTTTCACCAGCCAGGCGTGGAATCTTGCCCTCGGCGTGTTCGAATCGATCCGCACGATTCCCGACGACTCGCGCGAGGCGCTGGAGGCCTTCGGCTCCAGCGGATGGCTCCGGTTTCGCAAACTGATGCTTCCCGCCTGCGTGCCCAAGCTCGTGTACAATTCGATCCTGTCGTGGGTGGCGGGATGGTACTTCCTCATCGCCTGCGAAATCATCACCGCCGGACCGTCAACCTACCGGTTGCCGGGCCTGGGCAGCTTCCTGATGGAGGCCGCCAACCGCGGGCGAAACAGCGAGATGGTGCTCGGCCTGCTCACGCTGCTCCTGGTTATCGTCGCGATGGACCTGGTGGTATGGCAGCCGCTTGCGGTGTGGGCGGAAAAGTTTCGTTACGAGTTCACCTCGGGCGCCGAAGCCGAGCGATCGCTCGGGATGTTGAATGCGATCGGGATGCTCGGCCCCAGCGTTTATCGCGCGATGCGCCTCGCCGCGCGTCCGCTGACGACGCTTGCGCAGGGCCTGCTCGGCGCCATCCCACCGCTCGATGCGGCTACGCGCGAGCGCGCGGCCCGAGCCGCGCGAGCCGCCGGCTACGCTGCGCTGCTCACCTTCGTCACGCTTTTCAGCTACGCCACCGTACGCGGACTCGGGGCCCTCGTGCGCACTCTGATGGCTCCGTGGCCGGCGGCGGTCCGGCAGATTCCGGCGGCGACGCTGGCCTCAACCATCCGAATGATCGCGGCCTACGCGATCTCGCTCGGCTGGACGCTGCCGTGCGCGCTCGCGGCGATCCACAGCGCCCGCTTCAAGCGATGGCTCTCGCCCATCGCCGAGATCGTTGGGTCGATGCCAGCAACGGCGCTGTTTCCGGTGATCGTGGTGCTGGTGATCCAGGTCACCGGCCAAATGAATCTCGCCTCGATCCTGCTGATCCTGACTGGTATGCAGTGGTACCTGCTGTTCAATCTGCTGGCGGGAGCCAGCCAGATTCCCGCGGAACTGAAGGAGTTCGCACGTTCTTACCGGCTGAGCCGATGGGCCACCTGGACCAAGCTCGACGTACCGGCGCTGGTGCCTTCGATCGTCACCGGCAGCATCACCGCATGGGGCGGCGGATGGAACGCGCTGATCCTGTCCGAGTACTTCGTCTATCGCGGGCAGACTTACAAGGTATTGGGCCTGGGCGCGCTGCTCGACGCGGCAACCTACGAGACCGGCAACAACCTGATGATCCTGCTAAGCCTGCTCTCGATGGTCGTGGTAGTGGTGAGCCTCAACCGGCTGGTATGGCGGCGGCTGTATAATCTAGCAACCGAACGTTACAGGTTCGATTGATCGCTATTCGGCGCCGACGATGTCTGATTCCGACTCCTCCGACCCATTATGGCCCTGCTCGAGCTCAAACAGGTTTCAAAAAGCTACCCGCATGCCAAGGGCAACATCCGCGTGCTCAACGAGATGTCGTTGGGCATCGAACTCGGCGAGTTCATCGCGATCGTCGGGCCGTCGGGATGCGGCAAATCGACCTTGCTCAGGATCATCAACGGCATCGTGCCTCCCACCTCGGGCCAGGTGCTCTACAATGGCCAGCAAGTCGACGGGATCAACCCGGAATGCGCGATGGTGTTTCAGTCGTTCGCCCTGCTTCCGTGGCTCAGCGTCAAAGCCAACATCGAGCTTGGCCTCGAGGCGCGCCGCGGCGCTCCGGCCGAACGCGAGC
This sequence comes from Candidatus Binataceae bacterium, assembly GCA_035500095.1. Classification (NCBI taxonomy): domain Bacteria; phylum Candidatus Binatota; class Binatia (SeqCode); order Binatales (SeqCode); family Binataceae (SeqCode); species Binataceae bacterium (SeqCode). The sequence goes on along the minus strand of DATJXN010000009.1, from coordinate 13,307 downwards.
GGCTGGCGACGCGCTATATCGACAAGGTGGGGCTCGATGGTTTCGAGGAAGCCTACCCGCGCGAGCTTTCGGGCGGGATGCGCCAGCGCGTGGGCCTCGCACGGGCGCTCGCGGTCGAACCGGCCGTGCTACTGATGGATGAGCCATTTTCGGCGCTCGACGCGCTGACCGCAATCGGACTGCGCGAAGAATTGCTCGACCTGTGGCAGGCCGCCGACAGCCCGGTCAAAACCATCATCATGGTCACCCATATCATCGAGGAGGCGGTCGAACTCGCCGACCGGATCCTGGTGCTCTCGACCGGCCCGGGGCGGCTGGTCGGCGACATCAAGGTGGAACTCCAGCGTCCGCGCGATCGGCGCGCCGAAGCCTTCAACAGCCTGACCGACAGGGTATTCTCGCTGATCGAGGAACGCGCCTGATGCCTGCGCTGATCCATCCGCTTCCCGACGCGCAGCTCACGTGGGTGTTCGGGCTGCTCGAGATGCTCGAGGATCGCGGCGGCCGCGAGGACGGTTACAAAATCGCGCGCGAGCTGAGCTTCAAGTTCTCGGATCTGCTCAAGGTGATGAAGGCGGCGGAAATCCTGGGACTGGTTACCACTCCCGCCGGCGACGTGGTGCTGGAGCCGCTCGGGCGCGAGTTTCTGGCCGCCGACATGAACGCGCGCAAACGCATCATCCGCGAACAACTCACGAAACATTCGCTGTTCGCTTATTTCATCCGGCTGCTGCGCGGCCAGGAGGATCACTCGCTGTCGAAGGAAGTTGTGCTCGAGCATATCGCGATGTTGCTGCCGAACGAACGCCCGGAGCGGATGTTCGCGACGCTGGTCGGATGGGGACGCTTCGCCGAGTTATTCGGCTATAACAAGGACGACGACCGCTTCTATCTCGATGAAGAGGCGGACAAGCCGTAAAATTTCGAACTCTCAAAATCGGATATAAGGAGAATTAGCGTGGCCAACGAGAACGAACAACTGGTGAACGAGTTTTGTAAGACTTGGGCGACACTCAACATCGACAAGGTGATGGAGTTCTTCACCGAGGATGCGGCCTACACCAACATCCCGATCGGGACCGCCACCGGCAGAGCGGAAATCCGCAAGACGATCGACGGCTTCATGCCCGGGACTACGAAGATCGAATTCAAGATCCTAAACACCGCTTCCGCAGGCGCGACGGTCTTCAACGAGCGTGTCGATTCGTTCATCGTCAACGGCAAACCCGTGATAGTGCCGGTCGCAGGCGTGTTCGAGATAAGCGGAGGAAAAATCAAGGCCTGGCGCGATTATTTCGATCTCGCGACGTACCTGAATCAGATCAAGGGAAAATAGGCCCGGCAAAAACTCCAGAAAATCTTACAGGGGCCCTTGTAATAGCTACTCGCGCTTTGCGCCAGTAAGGCGCCGACGCGCGCGTACTGCTTCGTTTTAGCCGAGATTTGATCGAACGTTCGGTCAGGCACGGAAGATGCTTGGTCTTTGAAGTATCTCGCGCCCAACCTGAATGGGCGGGCTCGGCTAACTCCCCCCTACCGAGCCCGCCCGTGGGGCCCTACCTAATCGGCGATCATCGAAAAGGCGCAGCGCCGCCAGGCACGTCAGGATAGTTAGTCGGCCTACTGTGCGCCGAGCCGTTCGTAAAACATTCTGCCTGCATCCGAAGGCATCGCCGTCCTCACGTTTGGTATTCGATTCGATTCCTCATGATTTTGTCCGTCTCCGCAATCCGAGTCGGTGCCATTGCGGCCTGAGGCGCTGTTCAAACGCTCCGGGCTTGACCGCGAAAAAACGAACGTGGTTCTCGACTGCATTTTCGATCCGCCGCGTCGGTCACTACTCTTTCTGCACGGACGCTGGGCGGGATAAACTTTGGCCATTCGCCGTTTCCGTCTGACGCCATGGCCGCCACCGTCACCCATCACGCCGTCACCCACGCCATCATCGGCACCGCCGGCCATATCGATCACGGCAAGACCGCGCTGATCAAGGCCCTCACCGGTCAGGAAACCGACCGCCTGAAGGAAGAAAAAGAGCGCGGGATTTCGATCGACCTCGGCTTCGCCTATTTCACCCTGCCCGACGGCAGGCGCGCGGGCGTGGTCGACGTGCCCGGCCACGAGCGCTTCATCCGTAACATGCTGGCCGGCGCGCACGGGATCGATCTCGTGCTGTTCACGGTCGCCGCCGACGACGGCGTGATGCCGCAGAGCGAGGAACATCTCGACATCCTCCACCTGCTCGGCGTCAAGCGCGGCATCTTCGTCATCACCAAGGCCGACCTCGCCGATGCGGCGCGACTTGGCGAAGTGCGCGACGAAATTCAACTGCTGGCCGACGGAACGAGCCTCGAAGGCGCGCCGGTCGTTGCAGTCTCGTCGATGACTGGGTCGGGCCTCGACGAATTGCGCGTGGCAATCGCGCAGCAACTTGAGGGTTTCGAAGCGCGCCGGCCGACGGGGCTCTTCCGCCTGCCGCTTGACCGTGCATTTACGATCAAGGGCCACGGCACGGTGGTCACCGGTACCGCGATGGGCGCCGAGGTCCGGGTCGGCCAGAAGCTACGGGTGCTGCCGGCGGGCGGCGAAGTGCGCGTGCGTTCGATACAGGTCCATTCGGAACCGGTCGACCGGGCCGGACTCTGCCAGCGGGTCGCGCTGAACTTAAGCGGCGCGGAACGGATGGAACTCAAGCGCGGCGACGTGGTCGCGGACGACCGGCTTGAGCTCACGACGACGCGCTTCGACGCGCGGCTGGAAATTCGCCCTGCCGCCAAACGTCCGCTCAAGAACAACGACCGCGTGCGTGTGTTCATGGGCACTGCCGAAGCGATCGGCCGCGCGATCGTGCTCGAGACGCCGGGCGAAATCGCGCCCAAGAAGAGCGCGCTCGCGCAGATCGTGTTGAACGAGCCGATGGTCGCGCTGGCCGGCGATCGTTTCGTCATCCGCGACGAGACCAGCCGGCGCACGCTCGGCGGCGGCGTCGTGCTGAATCCGCTCGGCCGGCGCGCGCGCAAACCGCTCGAGGCCTATCTGAAACGTCTCGGCGCGCTCGAAGCCCCGCTTGCGCCCGCCACCGTCGAGGCGCTGATCGACCTGCAGGAGAGCTTTGCCCTTACCGCGGCGCGCGTAGCGCAATTGCTCAACGCTCCCGCGCGCGAGATCGACGAAGCGTTCAAGGATCGCCGCTTCATCAAGCTCTCGCTGGGCGACGAGGAGGGCTACACCACCACGGGCAAATGGGAAGAGCTCAAGCTCTTCGCGACGGCCGCGGTCCTGACGCATCATCAGGCCGAGCCGCTGTCGCCGGGGCTCGAGATGGAGGCGCTGCGCGAGCGGCTGCCTTATGAGGTCAGCGCGCGTGCGTTTCGCGCGCTGGTGGACCGGCTGGGGCGGGAATCGGACCTGGTGCGCGAGGAGAGCGTGCTCCGCCTCAAATCGCATCGCGTCAGGCTCGGCGGCGACGAGGGCAGGATGGGCGAGCGGCTGGCGGCGGCGCTCGCCGCCGCCGGTTTCCATCCGCCCGACCTGAAGCAGCTCGCCGACGAGCTCAAGCTGCCGTCCTCCGAGGTCGCGCGGATGCGCACGCTGCTCGGCGCACTCGAACGCGAAGGGCGCGTGGTGAAAATCGCGACCGACCTCTATTTCAGCCGCGACGCGATGGAAGCCGCGCGCGCGCGCCTGCTCGACCATCTAAAGAGCGCGCCCGAAATAACCGCAGCGACTTTTCGCGACCTGCTCGGCGCGTCGCGCAAGTTCGCGATCGCGCTGCTGGATTACTTCGACCACTCGGGCGTGACCACGCGGGTCGGCGACGCCCGCCGCCTGCGCGCGCGCCCTTCATAGCGCGGCGGCCAAGCTTGGGTCATTATTGATCGGACATGGCCGAGGAACGGAACAATAACGCGACGCGCGGCGAGCTGATTCGGCTCACCGCGCGCTGCAAGGCGGCGGGTTGAGCCGGCAAGCTGGGTCCGGAGGACCTTGCAGCCGCACTTAGCCGGTTCGACCCCGGAAGCCATCCCGACCTGCTCGTCGGTATTACAACCGGCGACGACGCCGGAGTGTATCGTCTGACCGACGAAATCGCCGTCGTCAACACGGTCGATTTCTTCACTCCCGTCGTCGACGACCCGTTCACCTATGGCCAGATCTCGGCCGCCAACTCGCTCTCTGATATCTACGCGATGGGGGGAACGCCCAGGACCGCACTCAATATCGTGTGCTGGCCGCAGACCGGGCTGCCGGGCGAAATGCTCGGAGAAATCCTGCGCGGCGGCGCAGAGAAGGCGCGCGAAGCCGGCGTCGTCATCGTCGGCGGGCACAGCGTCGCCGACGACGAGGTGAAATACGGGATGGCGGTGACCGGCGTTATCGATCCGCGCCGTATCGTGCGCAACATCGGCGCGCGCGCGGGCGACTCCCTGATGCTCACCAAGCCGCTCGGAACCGGCGTCCTGATGACCGCGTTCAAGCGCGACCGTCTCGCCGTCGAGCACTACGAAGCGGCGGTCCGCTCCATGACCGCGCTCAACGCCGAGGCGGCGCGCGCGATGCTCCGTCACGAGGTCCATGCGGCGACGGATATCACGGGCTTCGGCCTCGCCGGCCATGCGATCAAGATGGCCGACGGCAGCGGGGTCACGTTGCGGATCGAGGAATCCGACCTCCCGCTGTTGCCCGGCGCGCTGGATTGCTGCCGCGAAGGGATGATTCCCGGCGGCGGACGGCGCAATCGCGAGTTTTACGGCGCCCGCGTCAGGATTTCCGACGAAGTGGCGCCCGAGATGGTGGAGATCTTCTTCGATCCGCAGACCTCGGGCGGCTTGCTGATCGCGCTGCCCGAATCGCAGGCGCTGCCGCTGCTCGCCGAACTCCAGGCCGGCGGCAACCTCGAAGCGGCGATAATCGGCCGGGTAGTCGCACAGACGGATTCCGCGATAGAGCTGGTCTAGCGCGATTTCACCCGGCGCCGGCGGCGGCCGGCCGCGGCTCAGGTGAACGCCGCGCAGATAGACGATTCACGCGCGGAAAGGAACCCGACTACATGTACGACTTCGACCTCTTCACGATCGGTGGCGGTTCGGGCGGCGTCCGCGCGAGCCGGATGGCGGCGCAATTCGGCGCCAAAGTCGCCCTCGCCGAGGAGCGCTACCTCGGCGGCACCTGCGTCAACGTCGGCTGTATCCCGAAGAAGCTCTTCGTTTACGCCTCCGAATTCAGCGAAGGGTTCGCCGATGCGGCGGGCTTCGGCTGGACGGTCGGCGAACGCAGCTTCAACTGGCAGACGCTTATCACCAACAAGAATCGCGAGATCGCCCGCCTTAACGGAGTTTACGAAAAAGTCCTCGTCGATAACGGCGTGCGCATCCTGCGCACGCGGGCCACCATCGCCGATGCGCACACTATCGTCGCCGGAGGCGAGCGTTACACCGCGCGCTACATCCTGGTCGCGACCGGAGGATGGCCCTCAACACCGGATATTCCGGGACGCGAACTGGCGATTACCTCGAATGAAGCATTTTTTCTGCCCCGGTTTCCCGCTCATGCGATTATTGTAGGCGGCGGCTATATCGGGATCGAGTTCGCGGGCATCTTCCACGGCCTCGGCGCGAAAGTCTCGCTGGTGCATCGCGGCGAGCTTTTCCTGCGCGGGTTCGACGACGATCTGCGCCGCGAACTGGCGGCCGAGATGCGCAAGCGGGAAATCGAGCTTCGCTTCACGCGCCGGGTGCAACGGATCGAAAAGCTCGCGGGTGGCGTCCGTGCGACGCTCGACGACGGCGCCGTGCTGGAAGCCGACCTGATCATGTTCGCCACCGGACGAACTCCTAACACTAGCAATCTCGGGCTGGAACTGGCCGGGGTTACGCTCGACGCCGAAGGCGCGGTAGTCGTGGATTCGTACTCTCGCTCGTCGGTTGCGAACATCTACGCGGTCGGCGACTGCACCGACCGTCTGCAGCTTACGCCGGTCGCTATCGCCGAGGGCGCGGCTGTCGCCGAAACGCTCTTTCATGGAAAGCCGAAACCCCCGGACTATGAAAACGTGCCGACCGCTGTTTTCAGCCAGCCCAATCTCGGCACGGTTGGGCTTACGGAGGCCCAGGCGCGCGAACGCCATCGCGCGATCGACGTGTACAAATCGACCTTCCGGCCGCTCAAGCACACGGTCAGCGGGCGCGACGAGCGCGCCTTCATGAAACTGGTGGTCGATCGCGAAACCGACCGGGTGCTCGGATGCCACATGATCGGCGCCGACGCAGGCGAGATCGTCCAGGGCCTCGCGATCGCGCTCCGCTGCGGCGCGACCAAGGCGCAATTCGACGCTACCGTGGGAGTCCATCCGACGGCCGCGGAGGAGTTCGTAACCATGCGGAATAAATCGTGATCTGGACTCGCCCGCACAAGGGCTGCCATATTTGCTTTCGGGGACCCGCGGACCGCAAAGGCGCGCGAGCGCGCTTGCGAGGCCCGCGCGAATTGTAGCCGGCGATGACCGACGAGGGGACAAACCCGGCAAGGGGGATGGCCGCGCGCGGGAGGCGCGCCAAACGCGTCCCGCTTTCCGGCGCCCATTTTTCGCATCGCCAACGGAGGCAAATGATGGCTGCTGAAGTATCGGCTGGCATACCGATGATCAGCTTGGAGCGCTACCTGCGCTCGATGAAACCGCGAATGGACGCCAAGCTCAGCGCCACGCTGGAACGCATCGCGGTCGCCGTCAAGCGAATTTCCAATGAGCTTGCGGTCGCCGCGCTTCGCGGCGAGCTTGGCCTTAGCGGCGCGACCAACGTGCAGGGCGAGAAAGTCGTGAAGCTCGATACCTGGTCCAACGACGTGTTTCTCGATTCGTTCGCCGGCGGCAATCCAATTTGCACCCTGATCTCGGAGGAGATCGAAGAGCCGCGCCACACCGAGGCGCTCCACGCACATGACGCCTACGCGCTGATGTTCGATCCGCTCGACGGCTCGTCCAATACCGGCGTCAATGGCTCGCTCGGAAGCATCTTTGCAGTGCGCCGGCGCAAGCACGGCCACGGCGACGATATCGCCGACACGCTCGGTCCCGGCACCGATCAGATCGCGGCCGGCTATGCGCTTTATGGACCGGCGACAATGCTGGTCTGGACCGCGGGCGACGGCGTGAACGCGTTCGTGCTGGAGCGCGAGATCGGCGAGTTCGTGCTGTGGCGCGAGAAGATCCGGATGCCGGCGCGCGGCAAGACCTACGCGGTCAACCAGGCCAACGCCGCGAAATGGCATCCCGGCGCGCGCGCACTGCTCGACCGGCTGACCGGACCCAAGGACAAGGGCGGCGGCTACTCCCTGCGTTACTGCGGCGCGTTCGTGGGCGACTTCCATCGCTGCCTCCTCGAGGGCGGAATCTTTCTCTACCCGGGCGAAGTGACCAGCGGCGGCCAGAGCAAGGGCAAGCTGCGCCTGATGTACGAGGTCGCGCCGCTCTCGCTCCTGGCCGAGCAGGCCGATGGCGCTGGATCGACCGGGCGCGGACGCGTGCTCGACCTGGTGCCCTCGACCATTCACCAACGCGTACCGGTCTATATCGGCAGCGCCGAGGAGGTCGCGCTGGCGGAGCAGCTGAAGGTCGAAGGCGGCTAGCGATGGCGTCGCGGGACAAGGCGAGCGTCCTGGCGGGCGATATTGGCGGCACCAAGACCCTGCTGGGGCTCTTTCGCGTCGAGGGCGGAACCCTGGCGCTCGTGCGCGAAAAACATTACCCGACCCGCGATTTCAAAACTCTCGAAGAAGTGGCCAAGGATTTCCTGGGCCGCGCCGTATCGATCGCCGCCGCGTGCTTCGGCGTCCCCGGACCGATTATCGGCGGCGTCAGCCACGCAACCAACGTTCACTGGACGATGGAAGAGCACGCGCTTGCGCACGCCCTCGGCGTGCCCGGCGCGCGTCTGATCAACGACCTCGAGGCTACCGCTTACGGGATGCTCACGCTCGGCGAGAACGAGGTCACCGCGCTGCAGCCCGGCGATTCCGCGCCGCCGCGCGCGCCGATCGCCGTAATCGCCGCGGGCACCGGGCTTGGCGAGGCTGGCCTGGTGCCGTTGTCAGACGGGCGCTGGCGCTCGGTCGCGACCGAGGGCGGTCACGCGGACTTCGCGCCGCGCGGCCGCGAACAGATCGAGTTGCTCGAATACCTGAGCAGCGAGTTCGGCCACGTCAGCTTCGAGCGCGTGCTGTCGGGGCCCGGACTGGTCAACATCTATCGTTTTCTGAAGGCGCGTGGCGGACCCGCGGAGCCGGCGTGGCTCGCCAGCCAATTCACCGCCGGCACCGATCCTGCGGCAGTCATAAGCGAGGCCGCGCTCGCCGGCCGCGATCCGCGATGCGTCGCAGCGCTTGGAATGTTCGTCGATATCTACGGCGCCGAGGCGGCTAACCTGGCGCTCAAGTATATGGCGCTCGGGGGAGTCTACCTCGGTGGCGGAATCGCGCCCAAAATCCTCGCGGCGCTCACCACGGGCAGGTTCTCGCGCGCCTTTCTCGCCAAGGGCCGACTCGATAAAGTATTGGCGAGGATTCCGGTGCGCGTCTCGCTCAATGCGGCGGCTGCGCTGGCGGGTGCGGCCCGTTGCGCGATGGAGTTGCTCTGAGAAATTCGCGTGCGGACGCAGGTTTGAAGGACTATACGAATTATCAATCGGAGGCGGTCATGACCAAGCGTTCCAGGGAAATTCTGGATTTCTATCGCTCGGAGAACCCGGGCGTGCTGAGCAATCTTTCCCGGATTATCAATCACGGGCGGCTCGCCGGAACCGGGTCGTTTGTCATCCTGCCCGTGGATCAGGGCTTCGAGCACGGCCCTGCGCGCAGTTTCGCGCCCAATCCGCCCGCCTACGACCCTCGCTACCACTTCTCGCTCGCCCTGGACGCCGGATGCAACGCGTACGCGGCGCCGCTCGGCTTCCTGGAGGCGGGCGCGGCCGAGTTCGCCGGCGAAATCCCGCTTATCCTAAAGCTAAACAACCACGACGTGCTGCATGACTCGCCCGACCCGGCGCCCGCTGTCACCGGCAGCGTGCGCGACGCGCTGCGCCTGGGATGCGCCGCGGTCGGCTACACTATCTATCCCGGCTCAGCGTGGTGCGTGCAGATGTACGAGCAGTTGCGCGAGATTGCCGAGGAGGCCAAGGCCAACGGCCTCGCGGTAGTAGTGTGGTCGTATCCGCGCGGTTCGGGACTCAGCAAGGAAGGCGAGACCGCGCTCGACGTGGTCGCCTACGCGGCGCAGATCGCGGCGCAACTCGGCGCCAACATCATCAAGGTGAAGCTTCCCACGGCGCATCTCGAGCAGGCCGAGGCGAAGAAGGCCTACGAGACCAACAAGGTGGCGCTCGAGCCGCAGAGCGCGCGCGTCAGCCACGTCGTGCAGAGTGCCTTCGACGGCCGGCGAATCGTGATCTTCTCGGGCGGACCGAAAGTCAGCGACGAAAAGCTGCTTGACGAAGTGCGCGCGATCAAGACCGGGGGCGGTTTCGGCTCAATCATCGGGCGCAATTCGTTTCAGCGCCCGCGTGCCGAAGCGCTCAAGCTGCTCGGCACGATCATGGATATTTACGCCGGCGCCGCCCGCTGATCGCAGCCGCCGGCGCCGTACTGCCGGGCGATCGCGAACGCCGGGCGAAGGCTTCAAACAATGCAGCGCGACGGTGACAGCCAGGCGACACTTGGAATCCTGGTCGGCGGCGGCCCCGCCCCCGGAATCAACGGAGTAATTTCTTCGGCCGCGATCGAAGCGATCAATTGCGGCCTGCGCGTCGTGGGTCTGCGCGACGGCTACCGATGGCTGGTCGAGGGCGACACTTCGCACGTGGTCGAACTCGAGCTCGACGAGGTCAGCCAGATCCATTCCACCGGCGGATCGATCCTGCGCACTTCGCGCACCAATCCGGCACGCGACGAAGCGAGCCTGCAGCGCGCGATCGGCGCGCTTGAGCGGCTCAATATCCGCTACCTCGTCTGTATCGGCGGCGACGATACCACCTACGGCGCCTACCGAATCGCCGAGCGCACCCGCGGCAAAATCGGCGTGGTGACAGTGCCCAAGACGATCGACAACGATCTGCCGCTGCCCGAGAACGCGCCAACCTTCGGCTTCGAAACCGCGCGCGCCGTCGGCGTCACGATCGTCGAATCGCTGATGGTGGACGCGCGCACTACCAGCCGATGGTATCTGGCGATCTCGATGGGGCGAAAGTCGGGATCGCTCGCGCTCAGCATGTGCAAATCCGCCGGCGCCACGCTCGCCGTGATCCTCGAGGAATTTCACGGCGAACGCTTCGAGCTTGCGCTGGTCGTCGACACCATCGTGGGCGCGATAATCAAACGGCGCGCTGAGGGCTACGACGACGGTGTGGCGGTGGTCGCCGAAGGCATCGCCGAACGCATGGATTCCGACACCCTGCCGACCGGTCCGCGCACCGAAGCCGACGCCTACGGCCACGTGCATATCGCGGATATCCCGCTCGGCTACCTGCTGCGCGACCGAGTGCGCGCTTCGCTCAAGCAGCTCGGAATCGGCACGACCATCGTCACCAAGGACATCGGCTACGAGCTGCGCTGCGCCAAGCCGCTGCCGTTCGACGCCGAATACACGCGCACGCTCGGCTACGGCGCGGTGCGCTACCTGCTCAGCGGAGGCTCAGGGGCGCTCATCGCGATTGCGGGCGGCCGTGTAACCCCGGTCGACTTCGCGGACCTCGTCGATCCCGCTACCGGACGCGTAAGAGTGCGTCTGGTGGACGTCAACACCGAGTCGTACGAAGTCGCGCGATCGTACATGACCCGGCTCGAACCGACGGACTTCGAGGAGCCGGCGCTCTCGCGCCTTGCGGCCTGCGCCAATCTCGCGCCCGAGGCTTTCAGGACGCGCTTCCTGCCGACGGTACAGGCCACGACCTCGCTGCCCCGCATGGCGCTCAGAGTCTCGTGAACCCGGCCTAGAATTCAGCGCTGCCCGCCGGATTGCCGCTTTCCGATTCTCCCCCGGGCGCCGCCCCGGCGCTTTGAGGAAATCCCTGACCTGCGCTAAGGAAACCATCAGCCAACAGCTTTCGGAGGCTTGCGATGAAATACGACGAATACCAACATCTGCTGTTCGAGCGCCGCGAAGACGGAATCCTGCTCATCACGATCAACCGCCCCGACGTGCTCAACGCCACCAACAGCCGCCTGCATTGGGAGCTCAGCCGGGTGTGGAAGGATATCGACGAGGACGCCGAGACCCGTGTGGTCGTGATCACCGGCAAGGGGCGCGCGTTCTCGGCCGGCGGCGACCTCGAGATGATCGAGCGGATGGCCGGCACCGCCGCCGAAATCGGGCAGACGTGGCGCGAAGCCGGCGACATCGTTTACAACATGATCAACCTCGACAAGCCGATCATCTCGGCGATCAATGGCGTCGCCGTGGGCGCGGGCCTCGCGGTCGCCTTTATGGCAGACATCTCGATCGCGTCGGAGAACATGCGCATCACCGACGGCCACATCCGCCTCGGTGTGGGCGCAGGTGACCATGCGGTTATTATCTGGCCGCTGCTGTGCGGAATGGCCAAGGCCAAGTATTACCTGTTGACCGCCGATTTCATCGACGGCAAGGAAGCCGAGCGCGTCGGCCTCGTCAGTCTCTGCGTGCCGGCCGATCAGTTGATGGACAAGGCGATGGAGGTCGCGCAGAAGCTCGCCCGGGGGCCGCAACAGGCGCTGCGCTTTACCAAGCGCGCGCTTAACAACTGGCTGCGGACATTCGGCCCGCACTTCGACGCTTCGCTCGCGCTGGAGATGATGGGATTTTTCAGCGCCGACCTGCACGAGGGCGTGGCCGCGCTCAAAGAACGCCGCGCGCCGCTCTTTCCGAGCACCAAGGCCAAGTGAAGGCCTGCGTCTACCGCGCGCCCGGCGCGCCGCTCGAGATCGCCGAAGTCCCCGATCCGGTGGCGGGCCCGGGCGAGCTCGTGCTGCGGGTCAAGGCCGCCGGTATCTGCGGCTCCGATCTTCACGCCGCCGGGCGCAATTTCCGCATGCCGCCCGGAACCATCATGGGCCACGAGCTTTCGGGTCTGGTCGAAGCGATCGGCGACGGCGTCGCGGGCTTCGAACGCGGCGACCCGGTCGTGGCGATGTCATACGTCGGATGCGGCGCGTGCGAGGAGTGCCGCGTCGGGGAGGCCCAGCGCTGCCGCAAGGTCAAGCAGGTGGGCTTCGGCGAGGTGCCCGGCGCCTACGCGGAATTGATGAAAACCCGGCCCGCAAGCGTATTCAAGATTCCGCCGGGGATGAGCTTTCGCGTCGCGGCCACGGTCGAACCGCTGGTGGTCGGACTCCACGGGCTCCATCGCGCTGGTTTCCAGGCGGGCGAAAGCTGCGTCGTGATGGGCGCCGGACCGATCGGAATCGCCACGATGCTGTGGGCGCGCTTTGCCGGCGCGCGCGCGATCGTGGTCTCCGAACTCAGCGAGCCGCGCCGCCGCCTCGCGCTCAAGATGGGCGCCGACGCGGCCGTCGATCCGCGAATGCACAATCCGGCGGGAAAGGTCGAGTCGCTGACTGGCGCGGGGCCGCAAGTGATATTCGAGTGCGTTGGCGCGCCGGGCGCAATGGCCGAGGCGATCGCGTACGCGCAGCAGCGAAGCCGCGTCGCGATAATCGGCGTCTGCACGGAAGACGACGGCTTTGCGCCGATCACGGCGATGAGCAAGGAGCTGGACCTGCGTTTTTCCCTCGGCATGGAGCGCGCCGAAGTCGAGACCGCGATCGAGGCGCTCGCATCCGGCCGCGTTCTTACCGCGCCGATGATCACGCATACGCTCGCGATCGACGCTTTGCCGAGAGCCTTCGCGGCGCTTTCGATACCGACCAATCAGAGCAAGGTGATGGTCGAGTTCTAGCCCCGTTAACTCTTTTGGGATTTTGGCATTTTTGCGATACTGAGGCGGCTTTTCAACCACACTTTAACCTGAGGGGTGACACCATGAAAAAGAAACTGGTTCTGCTTGCCTCGTTTGCGGTTGTATCGACGCTTGCGCTTCAGTTCGGTCTCACCAACGTGTATGCGGCGAACAAAATCGACTGCGCCCAGGTGATGACCGAGCTGCAGGGCGGCAAGAAAGTCGCCGAGGTCGCCAAGGACATGAAGATCTCCAAGAGCAGCGTTTACCGCTGCCGTAAGGCTTCGGCCATGAAGAACGGCGGCATGGAAACCCCGGCTCCGATGGCGAGTCCGGCCGCTGCGCCCAAGAACAATTAGTTAAAAAAGAATTAGTATCGGGAGG
>DATJXN010000008.1 GCA_035500095.1 Candidatus Binataceae bacterium | reverse complement strand
GTGCCGGCGGTAAACAGCATCGCCTCGGCCAACTGAGTCTTGCCGGTCGCCCCCTGGCCCACGATCGCGATGCTTCTCAGACGTCCGATTTCTTCCACAGCCATAGCCTTTGCTCCTGGGGAAGTCTTCTAGTTATGTCTGGCCCCCGTTCGTGATTCTCGCACCTGCGCCTGCCCCGCGCAGCGGCCCGCCAAGGCCGTGGTGGCGATGGTCGCCATACTTTTCGCTCTACGTCAATCGTATGCGCCTTCGATAGTCACGTCACCAGCGAGCACGCGGATGAGTTCTCCCCGGGCTTCCAGCAGCAGCGCTCCGTCGGGACCGATTCCCCGCACGGTCCCGCCGATACGGCTTTGTCCATCGACCACCGTGACCTGCCGTCCGGTGAGCGCCGAATAACGCTCCCAGGCGGGGCGTACGGCGGCGAACCCGCCCCTCATAGTTTCCATATAGCGAGAGTCAAGTCTGGAAAAAAGCTCGCCGGCAAGCTCGATCCGGTCGCATGGCCGTCCGGTCGCCGCCATCACGGAAGTTGCGCGGCTGCGCAGTTCCTCCGGGATATCCTCCGGCGCCAGGTTGAGATTGAGACCGATCCCGAGCAGCACGCAGGCCAGTCGATGATGCGAATCCGTCACCGCCTCCGCGATCATCCCGCCGGCCTTGCGTCCGCCAAGCCATACGTCGTTGGGCCACTTAAGCGCCACGATTCGCGGCGCGACCAGTTCCATCGTCTCTGCCACCGCGACCCCGGCGACCAGGCTCAGCAGCGCGGCCTCGGCGACCGGCATCTCGGGGCGCAGGATGAAGGTGCCGTAGAAGTTGACGCCGGGCGGAGAGTGCCACGTCCGGCCCATCCGTCCCCGCCCCGCCGTCTGCCGCTCGGCGATTACGACCTCGCCGTGAAGCGCGCCGCGTGCCGCCATTTCAGCCGCGGTCCGCTGCGTCGTTTCCAGCTCCTCGAAATAGTGGACGCGCCATCCGATGGTTTCCGAGGGGCGACCGGCTTCAGCTCGGCGGTAGGGATTCTCGGTCATTCAAGAGTTCCGCAAACGGTTACGGAGATCGTCACGCGGCAGCCGCCGTAGAATTAACCCTCGCGGCGCTACTGTGGCTTTATCAGCATGCTCAGATCGACGGCGGGCGCAGAATGGGTCAGCGCGCCGACGGAGATCAGGTCAATGCCGGTCTCCGCAATCGCGCGCACGCCCTCGAGCGTCACGCCGCCGGACACTTCGAGCAGCACGCGCCCGGCCGGAGCCATCGCACGCGCCCGGCGCACGTCGTCGAGCGTCATGTTGTCGAGCAGGATCGAATCGGCGCCGGCCGCGAGCGCCTCTTCGACCTGGGCCAGCGTCTCGCATTCGATCTCGATTCGCATCGTGTGCGGCGCGAGCTTGCGCGCGCCCTTGAACGCCGCGGTCACCGAGCCAGCGGCCGCGATATGGTTCTCCTTGATCAAAACTCCGCTATCGAGGCCGAAACGATGGTTAAATCCGCCGCCGGCGCGCACCGCGTACTTTTCGATCATGCGGAGCCCCGGATGGGTCTTGCGAGTGTCGATGATACGCGCGCCGGTGCCGACCACGGCGTCGACGTAGCGCCGGGTCATCGTCGCAATCCCCGACATCAGTTGCACCAGGTTGAGCGCCGTGCGCTCGCCGATCAGCAGGCCGCCCAGGCGGCCTTCGATTACTGCCGCGGTCTCGCCGCGCTCGAGAACCGTGCCTTCATGCGCGCACGCCGGAATCTCGGGCTCCGCGCCGGACAGGCGAAAGATCTCGGCCAGCAGCAGGCCGCCGCAAAACACGATGTGTGGCGCCTCCTTGACGATGATATCCGCGCGCCCGCGCTGGCCCGGCGCCACGGTCGCCGCAGTCGTGATGTCGCCCTGGCCGAGGTCTTCCTCCAGCGCGTTTCTGAGCAACGCGTTTACGTTGAGCCATTCGAGCTGATTGAACAGGTTCACGGCTCGGTTTCAGCTCGCTTCCAGGAGCCGCAACTGCTTGCGCAGCAGGTCCTGCTGACCCGCCAACTCCTGGGCGCGCTGCTGCATCTGCTCCTGCATCTCGCGTGCGGCCTTGGCGACGAAGTCGGGATTGTCGAGCCGCGCCTGATGCTGCTTGTGATGGGCGGTCACCTCTTCGAGCTTCTTGCGGATCGCCGCACGCGCCCGTTCGAAGTCGAACCCTTCGGGCGCCATCACCGCGACCTCGCACCATCCGAGCACCGCAGTTACGGTCCCGCCCGGCGCGGGCTCGGACGGACCGGCGAGCCCCAGGCTAGCTGTTTTGGCCATCGTCGCCACGTACGGCTTCCAGCGCTCGAATTCCTTGTGGAAGCCCGCTGCCGCCCCGTCGTCGCCGAGAAACTTGATCCGTGCTTCAACCCGCTGTCCCGGATGGTAGCCGAGCAGTGAGCGCAATGAGTTAAGCGCCTCGGTCGCCGCGATACAGCGCTCCATCGCCTGGGCTTCATCAGGCTTGAGCACACCCTCGAATGCGCGTACAGGAAATTTCGCGATCGCGAGATGCGGCGCGAGACCGGGGTCGCCGATATACGGCCGCAGCGTCTGCCAGATCTCTTCGGTGATGAACGGCATGAAGGGATGGAGCAGCCGCAGGAGACCGTCGAAGCATCGCACCAGCACCCAGCGCGCCGCGGCCTGGCGCTCGCCGCCCTGCTTGAGCGGCTCCTTCGCGAGCTCGATATACCAGTCACAGAATTCGTTCCAGATGAAGCGGTAGGCGCGGAGCGCCGCTACGTTGAATTCGTAGCGATCGACCGCGGCGGTGACCTCCACGATCGCGTCGTCGAGCGACGCCAGGATCCACCGCTCGGCAAGCGCGAGCCCGTCGAGGTTGGGGCGCGGGAGCGGCGCGGGCGCGCCTTCGAGGTTCATCAGCACAAAACGCGCGGCGTTCCATACCTTGTTGGCAAACGCGCGTGAAGCGGCAAGGCGATCATCGGAGAGGATGAGGTCGCGTCCCTGCACGCTGAGCTGCGCCAGGGTGAAGCGCACCGCGTCGGTGCCGTAGCGTTCCATGATCTGCAGCGGATCGACCACGTTGCCGCGCGACTTGGTCATCTTCTTGCCGTACTGGTCGCGCACGAGCGGCGTGATATAGACGTCGCGGAACGGAACCTGGCCGGTGCACTCGAGCCCCATCATCATCATCCGCGCAACCCAGAAAAAAATAATGTCGAAGCCGGTGATGAGCAGGCTGGTCGGGTAGTAGCGCACAAGCTCCGGCGTCTCTTCGGGCCATCCCAGGGTCGAAAACGGCCACAGCGCCGAACTGAACCAGGTGTCGAGCACGTCCTCTTCCTGGCGCAGATCGTCGCCGCCGCATTTGCCGCACGACGCCGGGCGCTCCGCCGCAACCATCATCTCGCCGCAGCGCTCGCACCAGTAGGCCGGGATGCGATGGCCCCACCACAGTTGGCGTGAGATGCACCAGTCGTAAACGCTCTCCATCCAGCTGAAATAGGTGTTCTCCCAGAATTTCGGATGGAACGTCGTGCGGCCGTCGCGCACCGCCGCCAGTGCTTCATCGGCGAGCGGCTTGACGCGCACGAACCATTGATTCGAAAGCATCGGCTCGACCACCGTCTCGCAGCGCGAACAGACGCCCAGGGAATGCTGATGCGGCTCCATCTTTTCCAGCAGCCCCTGCGCAGTCAGGTCCTCGACCACCTTGCGCCGGCAATCCTCGCGCGTCATCTCGCGGTACGGGCCGGCCTCGTCATTCATCCGCCCGTGCGTATCCATCACGGAGATTTGCGCCAGTTTGTGCCGCCGCCCCATCTGAAAATCGTTGAAGTCGTGCCCAGGCGTGATCTTGACCGCTCCCGAACCGAAGGCGGGATCGACGGCCGGGTCCGCAATTATCGGGATCTCGCGCCCGATGAGCGGAAGGACGATCTTCTTGCCGACCATTCCCTGATAGCGAGCGTCCTCCGGATGGACGGCCACCGCGGTGTCGCCGAGCATCGTTTCCGGGCGCGTCGTCGCTACCGTCACGGCGCCCGAGCCGTCGGCGAGCGGATAGCGGATGTACCAGAGATGACCGGGCGTCTCCTTGTGATCGACTTCGAGGTCGCTAAGCGCGGTCTCGCATCGCGGACACCAGTTGATCAGACTGAGCGCGCGGTAGATCAGCCCCTCGCGATACAGCCTGACGAAAATTTCGCTCACCGCGCGCGAGAGCCCCGGGTCGAGCGTGAAGCGCTCGCGGCTCCAATCGCAGGAGGCGCCGAGCCGGCGCAACTGGTTGAGAATCCTGCCGCCGTAGGTTTCGCGCCATTGCCAGACCCGCGCGACGAATGCATCGCGGCCAAGGTCGTGGCGGCTTTTGCCCTCTTTCGCCACTTCGCGCTCGACGACGTTTTGCGTCGCGATCCCCGCGTGATCGGTGCCCGGCTGCCAGAGCGTGTTGTAGCCCTGCATCCGGCGCGTGCGCACGATGACGTCGTGCAGCGTGACGTTCAGCGCGTGGCCGAGATGAAGCTGGCCGGTGACGTTCGGCGGCGGAATTACGATCGAGAAGACCGGACCGGGGCGGGACGGATCGGCCTTGAAATAGTCGAGGTCAATCCAGCGCTGAAACCAGTGCTCCTCCGCGGTCTTGGGGTCGAAAGTCTTGCCTAGTTCCAAGCGGCTTCCATTTTAGCGGGATATCGCGGCGCGTTCGACGGTTCGAAACTGATGCGAGAGGGGGGACTTGAACCCCCACGAGCTTGCGCTCACAAGGTCCTGAGCCTTGCGCGTCTGCCGTTCCGCCACTCTCGCGCACCGGTAGATGAAAGGGTTTAATCGGCTGGGAGCACGAATTCAAGCCGCCTGTCCGAACTGACGCGCTTGTGTGCGGTATTGGCGGGCTCTGGATGAGTGAAAACCTTTTGCGCCTCTCGGTCATAATCGCAACTCACGCACGTCCGGACGCGCTCGCGCGCCTGCTCGCGAGCCTCGCGCCGCAGGTCGCAAGCGCGACGGACGAGTCGGCCTGTGAAATCCTTGTGGCGGAAAATGGCACTCCCCTGCCCTCGGTTCTGCCGGGCACTGCGCCGCCGCTTAAGCATCTGCACGATCCGCGTCCAGGCAAGTGTCGGATCCAGAACGCCGCGATCCGCCAGGCCAGGGGCGAAATCATCGTTTGCCTTGACGACGACCTTGTCGCAGCGCCGCATTACCTCGACGAGGTCGAGCGCTTCTTCGCCGAGCATCCCGAGTTCGCGGCGATGAAGGGGCGCATCATGGCGGCCGAGGATCCGACGGCCAAGGTCGGTGTCGAGGCCGCGCCATGGCTCGATCTCCCAATCGTCGATCATGGCGAGGAGGTAATCGAAGTGCGCGGCGTGCTGGGCGCGAACATGGCGTTTCGCGCATCGGCGCTTGCGCGCGTCGGTCTTTTCGACGAGCGGCTGGGGCCGGGAGCGTGCGGTCACGAGGAGGAAACCGAAATGTCGGCGCGCCTCGCGCGTGCGGGATTCAGGATCGGTTATGCGCCGCGCGCGCTGGTTTATCACGACGTCGATGCGGCCCGCGCCGACCGCGCGCGCTTTCTCCGGATCGCGCGCGAGCGCGGACGATGCCGGATGATCCACGAATCGCACCGCGTGCTCGCGGTGCTCGCGGACAACGCAATCGCGGCGTTGCGCGTGTGGACGGCGCGTCTCGTGGGGGTGGGATCCGAGCGGCTCGCGCGCGAAGAGCGGCGCCTGGCGGTTGCACAGGGGATGCTTGACGGTCTGCGGTTTCGCGGCGCGCGGCCGCGTTGATTGTCGGTCGCGCTCGTCCCCCCCGCTCCGGCCCGCCACTTCAGTAAGCGCGCAGCTTAAATTCCTCTCCGGATTTTCCTCTCCGGTCTTTGGGGGTAGCAAGAGCAGACCCGTCAGAGCGAATCGATTATTTCGAGCAGCCGGGCCGAGTAATCGCTCCACGGATGGGCTTCAGCGGCGGCGCGCGCCTCGTCTTCGGTCAGATGCTTCGTCTCGAGCAGCGCCGCGAGGCGCTCGGCGATTTCGCCCGGGTCGGCCGGATCTTTCACCACAAACGGGCGCATCCCGGGCGGTAGCAGTTCGGCGACGCCGCATTGCGCGCTGACCATCACCCCGAGCCCCGCGGCCATCGCTTCCATCGCGACATTGCCGAACGGTTCGAAAAACGACGGCAGCGCAAAGGCGTCGGCGGCGCGAAAAAGCTGCTCGATCTGGCCGACCGCGCCGAGGAACCGCACGCGCGAGCCGATTCCCAACCGATGAGCCATCCGGATATAGCGAACCGCCGAGCGATCGCTGCCGGCGACAAGCAGGAATGGATGCGATTTCAGCGCCGGCCAGGCCTCGAGCAACGGGCCGAGTCCCTTGCGCGCGAAACCGTGGCCCGCGAACGCGACCACAGGAGCCCCGGTCTCGACTTCATACATCTGTCGAAAACGGGCGCGCTCGCCGAGGCCTGCGGGACGGAAGCGTCCGAGATCGACGCCGTTGTAGAGCGTCACCGCCTTTTCCGACTCGAGACCGAACTCGTCGATCAATTGCTTCCGCACCAGTTCTGAAACCGCAATTGTGCAGCGCAACGTCGGAGATTTGAAAGCCGCGCGTTCGGCGATGATCTGGGCGCGATGGTACGGCCGCAGCCGCATGGCCGCCGCCGCCCAGTTGCCGCGCCATCGCTGCGCCGCGCGCAGATAAACGCTATGCGCGCCGCCGCCGGAGCGCAGGATGTCGGCGCCCACGGCGCGCGCGAAACTGAGCACCAGTTCTGCGCCGTCGCGCCGCGCCTGGGCCGGGGCGTCCCACGCAAACCGCATCAGGCGAAACGGACCACCTGGCCATCGCGAGCCAACCTGAACCACAGGCCATCGCCCCGGCGCTCCGCGCGCTTCAGCGGTGTAGATGGTCAGGTCGTGTCCGGCGGCGACGAGACACTGTGCAGTTACGACAAGATCGCGTTCGGTGCCGCCGCCGGCGGGGTCGAAACGCCGCGCGATCAGCGCCACGCGCATTGCGAACCGCCTACGCGCCGCCGTCCGATCAAGGGATGTCCGAAGCGCGGGCTTGTGTTAGCGTAAATGGCACGCGGAGAAAGAGGTGCGGAAGCGATGATCGAAATCCAGTGCACAAGTTGTAACACCCGCTACAGAATCGACGAACGGATTCTGCCCGACGAGACGCCTACGTTCAAATGCTCGCGTTGCGGCCATGTATTCAGCGCCGAGCCGCGACAGAAGACGCCACGGCGCGCGAGCGGTGATGCCGCTCGCGCCGCGGCGGCGGCGAAATCTGCGCCGCCCGCCAAAACCGACGTGGCGGCGAGTACGCCGCCTGGACCGCCTCCGTCTCCGGCAGACACGGACGCCGGCGCCGAGTCGCCCGCCGCAGCGCCTGCCGGGCACGAGGCCGCCGCGGCCCCGCAGCAGCCGCAGCCGGCGCAGCCCGAGCCTTTGCCGGCTGCTTCAGCTCCGGCGCGAGCCGAGGCTCCACCGGCGCAGACGCTCCAACCCCGCCTGGCCGGCATCGCCGGCCGCCGCGCGGCCGCCGCCCCGCAGACGCCGCGCCCGGAGGCTTCGCAGGAGTCTCCCAAGGGGGCTCCCCAAGCAATTCGAAAAGGTCGCGACGCCACGCTGGAACTCCTGCAGCGGCGCTTCGGCAACATCGTCGACGATGAAGACGACCGGACAGGAGCAAATCTCTCCTTCGATTTCAGTGACGAGCCCAATGCGGTCGAACCGCCATCGCAGAGCCATTCCGAAGAGAAATGGGAGGTCGGCGATACCGCCCTTCCGCCCACGCCTCCGTCCCGCCCCAAGCGACGCATCCGGATATCGGATATCGACGACGACCTCGTCGAGAGTGGCGCGCAACTCGATCGTCCTTTCGCCCACACGCAGGACCGCAGCGAGCCGCTCGATGCGGACGAAGACCAGGATTTCGAGGACCATATCCGGCCCGAGGAAGTCAGCGCGCAGGCGCGCCGGCTCGAGGCGGAATTCCGCAACAGCTCGTACAAGATCCATTCTGCCGGCTATTTTCTCGGACTGTTCGCGATGGTGATCGTCGGCTTCGGCCTTATAACGATGGTGATACAGAGCGCACCGATCCCGAGCGCGGGATTGCTGAGCGCGTTACCGATCGTCGGCGCGGGTCTCCAGCCGCCGATTTCCGCCGCCCGGCGCGTCGCGCTCGGCGAGGTGCAGGCGGAATACGTCAAGCTCAAGGGCAATCAACAGGCGCTGGTCGTGAGCGGCACCGCCGAGAACCTCACCTCGACGGCGCTAGGAGCGGTCCAGATCGAGGCAGCGCTGACCGCATCCGGGGCGGCGCCGCTGCGCACTCAGGCAGTCTATTGCGGAAACAGTGCGACGCCGAAGACGCTGGCTGAAATGACCCCGCACGAGATAGAGTTTTTCGAGAAGCTCGACGCGCCGAAGAACTTCACTCTGGCGCCTCAGGCGACCACGCCTTTCGTGATCGTCTTTACCTCTCCGCCCGCGGGCGCCTCGCACTTCCAGTTGCGAATCGTGCGCGCCGATCCGGCCGCGGCGCCGCTCGCTCCTTCGAGCGAGGGCGGCTGACGCGACGGCGGCCTGGGCGCTATTCCTTCTCGCTGGCGACCATATCTTCGTACTCTTCGGCGTCCATCAGGTCTTCGAGTTCGCTGGGGTCGCTGATGCGGACCTTAATCAGCCAGCCGTCGCCGTACGGGTCTTCATTGATGACTTCGGGGCTTTCGGGCAGGCCTTCGTTGATCTCAACCACGGTGCCGCTGACGGGCGCATAGATATCCGAGACCGCCTTGACCGACTCGACCACTCCGAAGGGATCGTCCTTGCTGATCTTTTCGCCGACCGCGGGCAGCTCGAGGTAAACAATTTCCCCGAGTTGGTCCTGCGCGTGGTCGGTGATACCTATCGTCGCAACCGCCTCATCGGCGATGACCCACTCATGTTCCTTCGAGTACTTGAGTCCCGGCGGAACTTCCATATCCACCCCCTGGAGATCGCCCTTGGGCGCGCCGGCGCCGCGCTTGGACGACATGGCTCTTGCATCCATGTGCTTTCATCACGCCGCGCAGAAATACTCTTGTCAAGTTCCGGACGGGATGTCCGGTAGAGTTTTATATGGAGCGAATGCCTGCGACTGGCAAAGATCGCGGCGGTACGGCCCCTACGAACGGTTTAGCCTGCGCCGTTTGGTCAGCTGGCTTCGGTCCACCGATAGCTGCAAAAGTTCCGCGGCGACCGTTCCGAGCGTTCAGTTGAAAAGCGCGCTCTGCGAGGAAGGCACGCGCGTCGATAGCCAACCGCCGCCGAGCGCGACAAGCAGCGCCGCCGTGTCCTGAAGACGCTGGCCTATCGCCTGGATATATCCCATATTCGCCTGCTCGTATTGGTAGTCCGCGATCAGCACCTGGACGTAGTTCACCGTTCCAGCGCTGTAGTTTATCTGCGTCAGTCGCAACAGCTCCGCGGCCGTGCTGAACGCGTGCGACTGGGCGTTCAGTGTCTGCGCGTCATGTTGCAGTGCATCGAGCGCGTCCGCCACCTGTGCAAGAGCCGCAAGCACGGTCTGCCGATAGTTTGCGAGCGCCTGCTGATACGCGTCGATCGCGGCCTTTCGCTGATACCATAGCGTGGGTCCCTGAATTAAAGGCGTGGCGATGCCGGCCCCCAAGGTCCAAAACTCCGCATTATTCGCAAACAGATTGGAGAGCGACGTGCTGTTCCATCCGTAGTTGGCGTTCAGCGTGAAGCTCGGAAACATCGCGGCGGTGGCAACTCCGACCTGCGCACTGGCGGTGTGCAGCTGCGCCTCGGCAGCCAATATATCGGGTCGCTTGCGGACCAGATCGGACGGCAGGCTGACCGGCACGTCGCGCGGAAGCCCAAGCTCCGAGAGGGCGACTTCCGCCGGCGCCCAATCCTGGCCGGGTTCCCGGCCAGCCAGGATGGAGAGCAGATGGACCGTATGGGCGACTTGCTGGCGCAGCGGCGGCAGAGTTGCCTCGTTCGTTGCGAGCTCGGTCTGGATGCTCAGAAGGTTTGAAAAGGGAACAACGCCGGCGTTCGCCTGGGCGGCGGTGATGCTTTCCTGCTCCTGCAGGAATCCGATGAGCTGTTGCGTCGCCTGGATCTCGGCCTGGTATGCGGCCTCGGCGACGACCGCATTCACGACGTTGCCCGACAAGGTGAGATAGGTGCCGCGCTTGTTCTGGTATTGGACATCGACCTGGGCGCGCAGGCCCTCCACCGTCCGCCGCTGGCCGCCGAAAACGTCGAGCACGTACGTGATCGTCGCCGACAGCGTATAGAGACTGAAGATCGATGGCGCCGTATTCGAGCCGAAACGAGTGGGCGAAAATTGCTGGCGTGTCGGCTGAAAACCCGCGCTCAGCTGCGGGAAGAAGATGCCGTACCCGGCGCGCAGATTGTCCTCGCTCTCACGCAGCGTGGCATGCGCGGCCTCCACGGTGGGATTGTGGGCGAAGGACTGGATTACCAGCGCGTCCAGCTTCGGACAATTGAACAGCCGCCACCACTCATCGGGGATCGGCGCGCCCTGCTCGAGGTGCTGGGCCACACCGTTTGCGGCAACGGTAGTGGCGGGTTCCTCGGTCTGAACGTAGCGCTGCGATGCCGGCGCGCCGGGACGCACAAAATCCGGACCGACCGCGCAGGCCCCCAGACTGCACGAAAGCAACATCAGGCCGAGAGTGCTTTTCAGTCGGCCTGCACGCGTGCGGGTGTTCCGGAGCCGGCTATTCTTCGGCAACGTAAACATCGACGAGCAGACCCGGATAGACCGGCAGATCCTTTAGCCGTGAGAACCTGAATATTACCGGCAGCACGCGCACATCGACTCTTTCGAGTCTCTCATCGGACAGTTCAATCTTTGGCGACACATAAGGTTGCACCCTGACAAATTCGAGCGGCACGCTGATGTTGGTTCCGCGGATGAGCATCCGCGCCTTCATCTGCGGTCCGAACTTGAGCCTGTGAATCAGTATTTCGTCGATATAGCTGCGGACACTGAGGTATTCTTCGGCCTCTGCGGACCGGCCCATCACGATGATGGGGGCGAAGCCCTGGGTGTACGTATCGTAGGTGCCTTGGGACGTAAGTACGTAGCTGCCAACTGCCGCCTGGATTGCGAGAACCCCGCCGTCGCATGGCGCCCTGATCGTATACCAGGCAAGCAGGGCATTTGCTGAGTTATAATTCCTCACATTAACTTCGACATTGCGTGCCGCCACCCCAACTGCATTTATTGCGTCGTCGAGGGTGTACGTGCTTATCGACTTAGGATCCAGTCGGTAGGAGACCTCGTCCTTCGCGAGTTCGTCCCGCGTAGTCTTGAGTTGGGCGCGCGCGTACCCTATCTGAGCCTTGTTATATTCTGCGGTCGCCTTTTGGACTGAGTCGTCAAGGCGCATCAGCACGGTCCCCTTACGGACCCATTGACCCTCGTGGACGGGGATGGCGACGATGGTGCCGGATATATTCGGAAAGATATTTATGTTCTCGCCACTGTTCTGATAGGTCTCGACCATGCCCTCGGCGTACACGCCTTTCGCGTAGGGGTTTGCCGCCGGACTGAACGCCGGCCGCTGCGGCGCCGCGCGCAGCCCGTAGACATAGGCCCCCGTCATCCCTGCAAGGAGCCCGAACAACGCGAGCACAAGCTCGATCCTAGGCCTCATGGGCAACCCCCTGCCCGAAGCCGACAATTCGTCCGTCTTCCATTCCCATGATCCTGTTGCTGAACTCGAAAATCCTGCTGTCGTGGGTCACCATCAGGATGCAGCGCTGCGGCGTTAGAATTTCGGTCTTGACGAAAGAGACAATTTTGCGTCCGGTCTCTCCATCCAGTGAGGCCGTGGGCTCGTCGAAGACCAGAATTTCGGGCTGATGCACGATCGCACGCGCAATGGCGACCCGCTGCTGTTCTCCGCCGCTGAGCTTGATCGGCAAAAGCTTCCCTTTGTCGCCAAGACCCACGATCTCCAGGCATCGAGCCGCAGCCTTCAGAGCCTCGTCCCAGCGACGTTTCTGAAGAATGAGCGGGATCGCCACGTTTTCCGCCGTCGTCAGGCGCGGGAAGAGGTGATAGTCCTGAAACACAAAGCCGACCGTGTGCAGCCGAAACTCTGCGATTTCATCGTCCGGCAAGGTCCACAGCTCCCGCCCGTCAACCGTAACCGTACCCGAGTTCGGCCGCAGAATTCCCGAGATAATGCTGAGCAGTGTCGTCTTGCCGCTGCCCGACGGTCCCACGATATAGAGCATCTCGCCCCAGTACGCCTCGAAACTGGCCTCTTTGACGGCATAGGTTCGGGCTTCGCCTTCGCCAAACCACTTGTTGAGCTTGTCAGCTGTGATTGCGGCCTTCGGCATCTCAGCCTCGGAAGATGTCGAACGGTTCGATCTTAAGGACTCGGCGCACCCCCGCGTAACCCGAAACGCTCGCGATCATCAGCACCAGAAGAAACGCCAGGACCAGATTAGTGTAGGTCACGCGGGAGGAATATTCGGGCAGTCTCAGCTTGGCTGCGGTTATGAGAAGTGTCGCCAGGCCGATGCCCAAACCGTAGCCGACCAGTGCGGTGAATCCGGCCTGGAACAGGATCACGTAAACCAGTTCGCGCCCCTTGGCGCCCATGGCTTTCAGCGCGCCGAAGTGTTCGAGGTTCTCGACGATGAACGTGTAAAAGGTCTGGCCGGAGATGGAGAGCCCCACCAGGAAGCTGATCACCGTCATCAGCAGCGTGTTGGTGCCGATCGAGGTCTTATACATCAGATAGTCCGAAATCCCGTTCTGGAACTCTTGATTGGTCAGAGCGAGATAACCGAGATCCGCTACCTGTTGCTTGATATACGGGATGTCGGACATCGACTTTGGCTCGACCAGGATGTATGAGATGGTGAACGCATAGGACGGAATGTACTGAAGCGTCCTATAATAAGTAGTGTAGAGCGTCGGTGTTCCGAAGAGCGCCCCGGTAGGAACCTTGGCGATACCGACGATCTTGCCGCGATGTTCGTTCAGCTCGAATGTAGTTCCGATGGTCGGGTTCTCGAGCTTGGGAAATTCCTCGTCTTTCACCGCGATAAAGCCGTTTTCGGCAAAAATGCTGTCAATATTTCCCTGAATCAATTCAGGTCTCCCGAGCAAACTGGTATCGTCGAGCCCGATTACCGTGACTGACTGATAGGTCCCGTCCTGCAGCTTGAGGAGGGCCGAGCCCACCGAGAGAGGGACGGCGTACCTGACGCCGTTGATACTGCGCACGGCGTCGAGGACGTAATCAGGCATCGGAATGCTTCCAAACACCGTGTTTGTGGCGGCGGGATCCATGACCCACATCTTCGCCCCGATATTGATCACCGTCGCCGATGCCTTGGTAAGGATGCCCGCGAAGGTCGAAGTCACCTGGAAGATCAGGAAGACCGAAAATGTCGTGCCCACCAGGAGCGCGGTGTACTTGCCCCTGTCGCTGACGAGCAGCCGGTACGCCAGAATGATGAGCTGCTTCATGGTCGAAATCCTGCTCCTGCCCGACCCGGTCGCACCTTAGGCACTCAAGAGCGTGCGGGGCCGGACGCGTCGAAGGGGTCGGGATGCAAGAACCGTGCAGCCCGGCGCGCGCTCATTATGAGCCGCAGCTCAGGAAAGTCGCAGCCTTTAAAGACGCTTTAGGGGCTGGAGCGTTTCGAGACAAACGGCTGTCTCAACACGCGCCATCTCTCTTGGCCGCCGAAGGCTGAGGCACATGTGTCCCAAGATGAGGAGAACGCTTCCCGCTTGCTATCGAAGACCAAATGATCTAGCGGGACTATGCGAAGGAGGAAGGCTCGTTTGCCAGCTAACGAGAGCACGCCGGAACAGACCCATAGGTTGCCCGCGCGGATCGAGGGGACTGCCAACCGACACTGTCCAACATGATCGTCGGAGTACCCGCTGAGATAAAACCTGACGAGCGGCGCGTGGCGTTGACTCCGGCCGGCGCCGCCGCCTTTCGCAGCCGTAACCATCGCGTGCTGATTCAGAGCGGCGCCGGCGCGGCCAGCGGCTTCAGCGACCGCGAGTACAGCGCGGCGGGCGCACAGATCGTGCGATCGGCGGCCGCGGTATGGGAACGCGTGCGGATGGTGCTCAAGGTCAAGGAGCCGCAGCGCTCCGAATTCCGCTTCTTGCGCAGCGACCTCGTGCTCTTCACCTATCTTCACTTGGCGGCCGAGCCAGCGCTTGCGCGCGAGCTCGTGCGGCGCGGCACGGCTGCGCTCGGGTACGAGACGGTGCAACTGGAAGACCAGAGCCTGCCGCTGCTCGCACCGATGAGCGAGGTGGCCGGGCGTCTCGCGGTGCAGGTCGGCGGATGGTGCATGGAGGCGCAGAACGGCGGATGCGGCGTGCTGCTGAGCGGCGCTTCAGGCGTGCGGCCGGGACGGGTGGCGGTCCTCGGCGGAGGAATCGCAGGCTCCAATGCGGCGCGGGTCGCGGCCGGCGTGGGAGCCGAAGTGACCATCCTCGATGTCAATCCGAGCCGCCTGCGCTATCTCGGCGAGATGCTCGGCGGGCGCGTTACGACGCTGATGTCAAACCGGGCGACGCTGGAGGAGCAGTTGTTGAGCGCCGACCTCGTGATCGGCACCGTGCTGGTCGCCGGCGCGCGCACGCCGCACCTCCTGACGCGGGCGATGGTCGCGCGGATGAAACGCGGCGCGGCGCTGGTGGATCTCTCGATCGACCAGGGCGGATTGTCCGAGACCTCGCGCCCGACCAGCCATCGCCGGCCCATCTATGTCGCCCAGGGCGTGGTTCACTATTGCGTAACTAATATGCCGGCGATCGTGCCGCACACCTCGACTTACGCGCTGACCAATGCGACGCTGACCTACGCGCTGGAACTGGCTGACCGCGGCGTGCTCGAGGCGGGGACGCGCAACGCCGCTTTGCGCCACGGAGTCAACACTTTCGGCGGCCATATCGCGCATCCGGCGGTGGCCGCGGCGCTCAGGATGAAGCCGCGCTCACCGTGGGAATAAAAACCCGGGCATCTGACGCGTCGGCCCTTTGCCCTACGCGAGCGTCGAAAAAATTTCTAACGGGGCTGCTGAAAAAGCCTAGTCCGCACCCATCGTCGGCGCCATCGGCTGCGAAACCGGAAGCGTATAGCCGAGCTTGGATCCGAGGTCGTCCAGCGACTCCTCGACGCCGCGCTGCGCAAGATCGTTGGCGTGCACCCAGCGCCCGCGGTTGGCGAGGAAATTGCCGACGTTGAAGATGTTCTGCGTCAGCGCCTCCTGCTGGCGCGCGTAACGCGCGGTCCACAGCACGACTCCGTTGTGAACGTCGACCAGGTGGAGCGCGAAGGCGACCGCCGCCGGGCTCTTGGCCGCGTAGTCGCTACCCACGCGCTCCTCGTAGCGGGTCACAGTACCGTAAACCACGGCGTCGGCGGAGAGCTGGCGGCCGAGCTTCATCGCGTTGTCCTGCATGTTGGCGAGCGTGGTCGGCGGCAGCTGTTGCATCACTCCGCGGACGTCGGATTCGGGCACTACTTCCCATCCCGAAACCAGGGTCATGCGGCCCCAGACGTCGGCCGTGATCGATTCGGCCGCGCCGTCCTCGATCGGCTCGCCGGTGGCGTTGGGATGATCGATGAGCGGCATCACGGCGACGCGATGGACCTTGACCGTGCGGATGGCGCGGACCGAATGGAGCTCGAGCGACGGGTCCTTTCCGACCAGCGGCAGCGATTCGACCGTGCCGTGCCACATCTGGCTCGGCGAAAGACTGCTGGTGCTGTTGCTGCTGCATGCGGGCGCCGTCAGCGTCAGAGCGAGCGCGAGCGCGTAGGCGGCCGGCAAAGGAATTCTCACGATGTCACCTTGATTGACAGTTCGCGCAGCTGGCGCGGATCGACCTCCGAGGGCGCTCCGCTCATCAGATCGACCGCCTTCTGCGTCTTGGGAAAAGCCATCACTTCGCGCAGCGAGTCTGTACCGCTCACCAGCATCGCAATCCGATCCACGCCGAACGCGATGCCCCCGTGCGGCGGCGCGCCGTAGCCCAACGCCTCGAGCAGAAAGCCGAACTTGAGCATCGCTTCGTCGCGCGGGAAGCCGAGCAGCCCGAACACCTTGAGCTGAAGCTCGGGGTTATGAATACGAATCGAGCCGCCGCCCAGCTCTTCGCCGTTGAGCACCATGTCGTAGGCGAGCGCACGGGCCTTGAGCGGCGCGGAGTCCAGCAATTCGAGATCGCCGGGATGCGGCGCGGTGAACGGGTGGTTTACCGCAACCATCCGCTTCTCTTCCTCGTCGTACTCGAACAGCGGAAATTCGATCACCCACAGAAACTTGAGCTCGCCCGTCTCGCGCAGCTTGAACTTGCCGCCGAGCTGCAGGCGCAAATCGCCGAGGATCGGGCGTACCCGCCCGGCTTCCCCCGCCACCATCAGCAGCGTGTCGCCGGCGGCGAGCCCTGCCGTTTCCGCGGCCTGCGCGCGCTCGGCGTCGCTCAGATGGCGCGCGATCGGCCCCTGCCATCCGTCGCTCGCCGCTTTCGCGTACGCGAGGCCAAACCCGTAACGCGTGCGCACGCCCTCGGCCATCTCGTCGAGCTCGCGCCGGCTCAGCTGATGCGCCGCGGGAAGGACGATTCCATAGATGCTCTCGCCGCGCGCCAGCACTTCGGCAAAGACCTTGAACTGAGTTCCGGAAAACGCGGCGCTCAGGTTCTTGAGCTCCATCCCGAAACGCAAGTCGGGCTTGTCGATCCCGAACCGCTCCATCGCCTCGGCATAGGAAAGCCGCAAAAACGGCGTCTTGAGCTCGATCCCGAGCACGCGGCGATAGATCTCCGCCATCATGCCCTCGCCCGTCGCCACCACGTCGTCAACCCGCGGACAGGTCAGCTCGATATCGACCTGGCTGAACTCGGGCTGACGATTCGCGCGCAAGTCCTCATCGCGAAAGCATCGCGCGATCTGATAGTAGCGGTCGAAGCCGCCCATCATCAGGAGCTGCTTCAGCAGCTGCGGCGATTGGGGCAGCGCGTAAAAGCGGCCCGGGTTGACGCGGCTCGGCACCAGGTAGTCGCGCGCGCCTTCGGGCGTTGCGCGCCAGAGGATCGGAGTTTCGATTTCGACGAAGCCGGCGCCGTCGAGATAGGAGCGCGTCGCCTGCACCGCGAGCGCCCGCCGGCGGAGATTGCGCTGCATCGCGGGCCGCCGCAGATCGAGGTAGCGGTAGCGCAGGCGGATATCTTCGGCGGTGCCCTCCGCATCGATCGGAAACGGCGGCGGCTGCGAGCTGTTGAGGATATGCGCCTCGGTCACGGCGATTTCCACCGTCCCCGTCGCAAGCTCGGCGTTTACCGCGCCTTCCGCGCGCATCACGACCTTGCCGCGCGCGGCCAGATAATATTCCGAGCGCGCGCGCCCCGCGACCTCGTGCGCGGCGGCCGCCGTGGCCGGGTTGAAAACGAGCTGCAGGATGCCCTCGCGGTCGCGCAGATCGATGAAGATCAAGCCGCCGTGGTCGCGGCGCGACGCAACCCATCCCCAAAGCGCAACCTCGCTCCCGGCATCGGCGGCGCGGAGCGCGCCGCAATAGTCGGTGCGCGGCCAGGGCGGCAGCGGCGAATATTCGTACGGAGCAGCCATCGAATTACGTCCGTGGAAGAATACCTGCGCGGGGCGAGCTACGGAATAGTCATGACGCGCGAGCGTTTCATCACGCACGGCGGTTGGCGCCCGCGGCGCTCAGCGCCGCAATCAGATCCGCCTGCGCAACCTCGCTCTGCGTGCTGGTCTTCAAGTCGCGGAGCGCGACCGTGGCGCTCGCAAGTTCGTTGTCGCCGATAATCACCGCGTAGCGCGCGCCGATCTTGTCCGCGCGCCGCATCAGCGCCTTGAGCCCGCGGCCCGGCGAAAGCAGCTCGACCCGCAGCCCTGCCGCGCGCATCTCGGCCGCGAGCGTCATCGCGCGGCGCATCGCGGCATCGCCGAGCGCGGCCAGCGCCGCGTCGGCGCGCGAAGCGAAATGAGCCGCGTCCAGAGCCAACGCGAGGCGATCGACGCCGATCGCGAAGCCGGTGCCGGCGACCGCGGCGCCGCCCAGCGATTCGACGAGGCCGTCGTAGCGCCCGCCCGCCGCGACCGCGCTCTGCGCGCCGACCGCGGTCGAAGTAACCTCGAACGTGGTCCGGGTGTAGTAGTCGAGCCCGCGCACCAGGCGCGGATTGACCGCGTGGGGCACGCCGGCGTCGGTCAGGAGCTCGCGCACGGTCGCGAAATGGGCGCGGCAGTTGTCGCAGAGATAATCCCGGCTCTTGGGCGCAGCTTCGGCCAGCTTGACGTCGATTTTGCAGTCGAGCAGGCGGAGCGGATTGCGCTCCAGGCGATGGCGGCAGTCCTCGCACAGCTCCCCAAGATGCGCGCGGCCATATTCCAGCACCGCGTGGCGGTAGCGCGGACGGCATTCGGCGTCTCCGAGCGAATTGATCTCGAACGTGAGCTCTAGCCCCAGTTCGCGGCGCAGCTCGTCGACCATCAGCATCAGCTCCGCGTCCGTGGCCGGGTCGGGGCGGCCGAAAATCTCCACCCCGAACTGCGAAAACTGGCGAAAGCGCCCCTTCTGCGGACGCTCGCGCCGGAACATCGGGCCAACGTAGTAAAAGCGCTGCTCGGGATCGCTGCGGTCGAGCCCGGCTTCGATATAAGCGCGCACCACGCCGGGCGTGCCCTCGGGCCTAAGCGCAATGGTGGTCTCGGCTTCGTCGCGGTCGACGAACGAGTACATCTGCTTTTCCACGATGTCCGAGGTCTCGCCGCTCGAGTGCTGGAAGAGTTCGAGCCGCTCGAGCGCCGGGATGCGGATCTCGCTGACATTGTGGCGCTCGGCCACGCGGCGCGCGCAGTCCTCGACCGCGGTGAGGCTGCGCGCCTGCGCGCCCATCGTGTCCTGGAATCCCCTGAGCCTTATCGCCTGCACAGTCGGTTTTTCCCTGCCGCGCTGCGCCTGGGCGGGCGCCGCACCGAAACTCGATCCGCACAAATGTATACCCGCGGACGGACAATAAAAACCGCCCACGGCCGGTTCTCTCATTCCATCAGGGCCCATCTGCGAGAAATCCTCCGGCACAGCTTTCAACTGAGCGTCGCGAATTTCATCGGCCGCCAGCACGAGCCTTGCCGATCGGAACACCAACGTTGATTGAAACGCTAAGGCTTGATCCAGTAGCGCCCGTCAGCGTCGATGTGATGAAGCATGATCGGTTCCGAAAGCCGCGCCAGGAATTCGTCGGTCGCACGGCGCGCCCCTTCAAACGTACCGTAGTCTGCGATGATCACTACGCCCTTCGATGCCACCTTCGAATACAAGTATTGAAGGGCCAGCACGGTTGACTCGTACCAGTCTGCCGCTATGCGCAGGAGCGAAACGTCGCCGACCGAACCGGCGTCGCGCGGGAGCGTATCCTGGAACCATCCCTCGTGAAACTGAACAAGGTCCTCAGGGTAGCCGATCCGTTGAAACAAGAGATCCTCGCAGTCGGCCACCGAGGCCTCCAACTGTCCGATTGGCCGCAGCGCGCCGTTGCCGTTCGCGTAGTTCAGGACCAGAGAACCATCGAACTCCGCTTTCGGCTCAGGCATACCCTTGAAACTGTCGAACAACTGGAGCTTGCGGTATGGTTCGCCGGAACGCATGTGGGCGAGCGCCATCATACCGGCTGCTCCTCCCTTCCAAACGCCGCACTCGACCAGGTCGCCCCTGATGGCGTATCTGTCGAGATAGCGAACCTGGAGCCATAGGGTAGCAAGACGCTCAAGTGACGCAGTTGAATGTGCATACACTTTCTCCAGGGCCGTTTTGATATCGGTTTCCTCTTCGTACCCGTAGTCACCCTGGAAATAGACTTTGGCGAGCGGAATCGTGCGTGCCGGGCGCCAACCTAAGTTAACCATCGGCCAGTCCCACAAGCGTCTTTGTACTGCGCGTCCTGATCGCTTTGCCCATTGTGGCAGAATGTTACGCAATGCTTGAGCACGGCCTCCCATAGTCGCTCTTTCCTTCCTTCTTCCTTTCGACCTCACTCCCAGGCGGGTGAGATGATCCTCACTAGGTACTACATATGGCTGCTGCCCGGACTTTCGTGCGGCATCAGTTATTCGCCGATGAAGTGGCATGGAACGGCGTGATCTTGAATTTGGACAAAAACTGTCGGAGCTTCTCCACGTCCTGCTTGGAATTGGCGAGGGCTATGTGCCCGTCGGGTCTGACCAGGTACAGGGCGTCACGCTCCAGGCCCGCATGCTCCGCCGGGGCCTTCCATGCGAACTCATGCAGAGCGAGGTTTGCGTCCGACGCCGCCCGGCGCAATGCCTGGCTGGCCTGCCCGTAAACATGAACCTGCCAGTCGAGCGATGTGAGCGGCGCGAAATTAGCGCCATCGTCCGTTTCCACCCACGGCAGACGATCTCCGCCTCGCACGTCGCCGGCGTTTCCTTCGCTGAGCGGGCTGTGCCGGTAACTGATTCGGGTCTGCGAGATCAGGCGAAATTGCGAGCTGCGAATTGGCGAAAACCCCATCAAGAACGGGATCACATGGGGAAACAAAATGGACCGCACAATTTCGCCGGCGAGATTTTCCTGCACGACGGCGCGAAACAATCTGTCGGTGGTCGATACCAGCGAATGGGCAAACGCGATCCGCTCGGTCTCGTAGGTATCGATAAGCGAATAGTCGGCCTTTCGCGCAAGCACGGCCGCCAATTTCCACGAAAGATTGACCGCGTCGCCAATGCCGGTGTTCATGCCCTGACCGCCGGCCGGACTGTGCACGTGACCCGCGTCGCCGGACAGGAATACGCGGCCCAGCCTGAAGTGCTCGGCCACCCGATGATGGACATGATAGGTCGAGAACCAGTTCACTTTGTGCACGTGGAGCGAAAGCATTTTCTCAAAGTGCTCGCGGATGTCGTCGAAGACGACGTTTTCGCGGCCCGCTACTTCTCGCGGCAGAATTCCGATCAGCCGCACCATACCGGTCGTCCGGATCGGAAAGGTAAGGCACAATTGATGGGTTCCGAGAAAGAAATTTACGTCGCCGTTCGCGGGAGCTCCGTCCGCGGCAAGATCTGCGACGAAAAACATCTGCTCGTAAATTCCGCCAGGGAATTTCAACTTCAAGCCCTCGCGGACCGCGCTGTGTGCACCGTCGCACCCGCAGAGGAAACTTGTCGCGCACTTCTCCTCTTTGCCGTCCGCTTTCAGTATCGCTTCGATATGATCGCCGGCGTCCGTAAATCCGCTCAATTCGGTATTCCATTCCACCTGCACTCCCATCGCATGGAGTCTTTCGCCGAGCAGCCGCTCGTGCTCGTCCTGTGGAAATGTGAGAATGAATGGATATGGGCTGAGGCCTTTGCCAAAGTCGCTGAAGTTCAAGACCGAGCCGTCACCGCCGCCTTCGTGCAGGCGCATCCGCTCCACCTTGATTCCACGCCGCACGACTTCATCGGCGATTCCAAGTTGACGGTAAAACTCGAGCGTGCGCGCATGTACCGCCATCGCGCGAGAGGTCTGCCCCGGCCCGCCATTCTTCTCGATGATGCGAAAGGGCACGCCCAGTTTTGCGAGCCACAAGGCCATCACCAGACCTGTCGGACCCGCTCCAACTATCAGAATTTGGGGGTCTCGCATGGAACAAGTCCGAATCGTGAGAGGTTTAAACGGTTAGGGAGAATCCGCGTTAGACCTGCGCGTTCGGCGCAACCTGCCGGATGATCGGCCGGTCAGCGACGCCGATAGTGCCCCGAAGGGGTCGCTATGCCGCGCTCGGATTCCCGTCGAGCAACTATTCCAGGACGACCCCCTTGTTCGGAGCATCCCCTGCTCGTACCGGCCCGCCGAACGCGGCCAATCCTGATCCATCCTGTCACACGGGCGGCTGCCTGCGCGGTCCGCCATCGTGACCAACGCTGGCGGCCGCAGGGCGGCCGCCACCTTGGACCGAAATCGTAAATCGGCGGGATTCAGACCGTCAAAATATGAATCGTACAGGCCGACCCGAGCCCGATAACATGGGCCTGTCCGACCTTGGCATTGGGCACCTGGCGATCCGTGGCGCGCTCGTCCCCGGTGAGATGCCATACCACCTCGCAGACATTGGCGACGCCCGTCGCGCCCAGTGGATGGCCCTTGCTGAGCAACCCGCCCGAGACGTTGACCGGATCGTGGCCGCCAAGGCCCGGATGCTTGCCGCCGCCCGAATCGATAAACGCGCCGGCCTCGCCGTCACCGCAAAGGCCGAGGTTTTCGTAGTGGACCAGCTCCGCCGTGGCAAAACAGTCATGCAATTCGGTGAGCGCGATATCCTTGGGACCGACGCCCGCCTTCTCATATGCCTGTTTGGAGGCGCGCCGCGTGAGCGTGCTCACGTCGGGCAGGGCCGCAGTGCGGTCGGTCCACGGGTCGGAGGTCAGGACCGAGGCCGCGATACGCGCCCGTTTGCGGCCCGCGGCGAGCTGCTTGAGTTTGCTCTCGGAGACCAGAACTGCGGCGGCGGCGCCGTCGCCAGTGGGGCAGCACATGTAGAGCGTGTTGGGATACGAAATCATGCGCGCGTTAAGCACGTCTTCGAGCGTGACTTCGTTGCGGTACTGCGAGAACGGATTCTTTGTGGCGTGCTGATGGGACTTCACCGAGATCTTGGCGAAGTGCTCCATCTTGGTGCCGTACTTGCGCATGTGCTCGATCCCGGCCTGCCCGAATACCGCCGGCATCAGGCCCGAGCCCAGGCGCCCTTCAGCGCTATAGGCCGGGTCGCTGCCGCCGCCGCCACCGCCGAGCAATCCCTGCTTGCCCATCTGCTCGACGCCGACCGCCATCGCAACGTCGTACATCCCCGAGGCGACCGCCATGTAGGCTTCGCGCAGGGCTGTCGAGCCGGTAGCGCAGGCGTTGGCGACGTTAATCACCGGGATGCCGGTCTGGCCGATTTGCTGCAGGATCCTCTGCCCGACCATCGCGTTGGACTGGTAGAGATTGCCGCAGGCGAACATCTCGACGTCCTTGATCGCAATGCCGGCGTCCTTGAGCGCGATGATCGCGGCTTCGCCGCCGAGTTCGGGTACGGTCTTGTTGGGATAGCGGCCGAACTTGATCATCCCGGTTCCCAGTATGTAAACGTTTTGCATCTCCGATCCTCCTGCCGGGCCAGCCGGCCGCGGGGCCGCGACGCTATCCGCGCTTCCGCCCCGATTCGTCGACGGATATCTAAACTATAGCTCTACTTCTTGCTCGGCTTGAAGGCGAACGCCACGACCTCGTGGCCCTCGCGGTCCTTGGACACCACGTTCGTCACCATCTCGACCGGCATGTCGAACATCTGGCGGGGATTCTTCTGCACGTCCTCGGGATCGACGTCCACGATATTGCTGCGGACGCTGACACCTTCGGGCAGATCGACGATCGCGGTGATGTAAGGCGTCTTGATTCCGGGGAAGGACTGATGGACCACCGAAAAGACGTAGACTTTGCCCTTGTCCGAGAGTTCGAGCGTTTTGAAACCCTCGGTCGCGCCGCATTTGGAGCAAGCGATCCGATGGGTATCAATAAAGACCGCTCCGCAGGTTCCGCACTTCGAGCCCATCAGGTGCGGCCTGGGTTCGAGCTTCAGAAAGGGAACGATCGGACGCAGACCGCTATCGGCGGCCGCTTGAGCCTGTTCAGCCATTACGATGCCTCCAGAAATCTATATCGGTGCGGGCCTCATGCGCGTCCCGCGGCGACGCATCTTGCGCCGGCGAAAAACCCGCCCGGGAGCCGTGATTATTCGCTCCTCCAGCCGGAACATCAAAGATTCCCACAGCCGGCGGCGAAGCGTCAACCACCGTTAGCGGAGCTCAATGACAAGATCGCCCGCGGATATCGCGTCACATCGCGTCCCAATACTCCACCATCCGGCGGCGCGCGGCGTCGCCAGGCATCGGGCCTCGCCCCCCCTTGAGATCCTCGCCCAGGTGCGCCAGGTCGTCGGTCGCCGGAATAACGCAGGTCACCGCCGGATGGGACACGATGTACTTGAGGAAGAACTGGGCCCAACTGCCGCATCCGGCCTCCGCCGCCCACGGCGGCAGCGCCTTTCCGCGCAGCTTGCGGAAGAGACCGCCGCCACCGAACGGACGGTTGACCATCACGGCAACCTGGCGCTCGGCCGCAAGCGGCAGCATCCGCCGCTCCGCCTCGCGGACGTCGATCGAATAAGGCAACTGCACGAAATCGATCTCCTCGCGCTCGATGATGGCCGCGAGGTCGGGAAATGCCGAGGGCGAGTAGTGGGTAATTCCGATGTATCTCACCTCGCCCGCTTCCTTCATCTTGCGAAGCGTCGCAAGTTGCGTGCGCCAATCGACCAGGTTGTGAATCTGCATCAGGTCGATGACGCGCGTCCTGAGCAGTTCGGCCGACCGCCGCATCTGCGCAATCCCCTGCCCGCGCCCCGAGGTCCAGACCTTGGTCGCGAGAAACGCGCGCTCGCGGGCGCGCATCGCCGCCAGCAACTCGCCGACGACCGCTTCGGCCCGCCCGTACATCGGCGACGTATCGATCACCGATGCGCCGCCGTCGAACAGTGCCTGCAGAATCGCGCGCAGGTTACCCAGCGCGCCGGCTTCGCCGCCGACGTCGCCCACATCGAACGTCCGCCAGGTGCCAAGTCCGATCACCGGCAGCATCTCGCCGCTCTTCGGGATAGGCCGCGCGAGCATCGCGCTGTCGGAATTCATCATCGCCGCCTCTTGCAAATTTTTCGTCGCGCCGCCGAACGCGACGCCCCTCAGTGCGGCCGCGCTGAACCCGCCGGCGACAAGCCTGAGGAAATCCGCCCGCCA
Source organism: Candidatus Binataceae bacterium (assembly GCA_035500095.1). Classification (NCBI taxonomy): domain Bacteria; phylum Candidatus Binatota; class Binatia (SeqCode); order Binatales (SeqCode); family Binataceae (SeqCode); species Binataceae bacterium (SeqCode). Next base: position 4,103 of record DATJXN010000008.1, on the reverse strand, counting down.
GAGCAAACGGGTCAAATGTTATCGCCCCGCTAGGCCGACCGCTTCGAATTGTCGGGGCCCCGCTTTCATCACGCCCGGAATGCTACCAACTCCGCGGGAATTGTACGCCTGCACCAGGATCGGCGCGCCTGGATCGAGCCCAACGCTGACCGCGCCGCTTTGGTCGGTCCGCAAGACGCGCGCCCCGGCCGCCAGATAGCGAGCGACGACCTCGGGCGCCGGAAAGGCGAACGAATTGCGATAGCCGAGCGAGAGCACGACGACTTGCGGCCGCACCGCCGCGACGAACGCTCCGGAGGACGACGTGCGGCTGCCATGATGCGGCGCCTTGGAGCACCGTCGCAGCGAGCATCGCGGGCGGCGTCCGCGCAAGCAGCTCCCGCTCGGCAGCAGCCTCGATATCGCCGGTGAACAGCACGCTCTCTGGAGATTCGTCGATCCGGTAAGGCCTATCGCGCATGCCGCGAGACCGCACACGACTCCGCCAAGCGCCATCACCGGCACCACGATCGAGTTCGCGATCACGCCGACCGTCGAGAACTGGTTGAAGTGATACGCGGTCAGCGGCGCGACGCCGAGCAGCGCCCAGAACGAGACCGCAACGTGGCCTGCAATGGCAGCGGCGATCCGCGGGAGGAGCGAGGGCATGTGATCCGAATCGGGCGAGGAGAATCGGCGGCGCCACCACGGCGCGAACCGGCGCATCCCGAGCACGATCGCGAGCACCGAGGCGAACGAGAGCTGGAAGCCGATGTCGGCGGTCGAACCCGGCATCGCCAGGCAGATCAGGATCGCCGCGAGCACGAGACTCGCGAGCAATGCGCGCGCGCGATCGGCGATCACCGCGAGCGCGTAGGCGAGCACCATCACCAGCGCCCGCGCGGTCGAAACGTGCGGCATCGCGATCGCAGCATAGGCGCCTGCGGCGAGCGCGGCAGCGCACGCCGCCGCCTTGTTGGCGTAACCCAGGGCAGTGCGCGTGGGAAAGAACATCATCAGGAGCCGCACGACGCTGAACGCGGCGGCCGCGACGAATCCCAGGTGGAGTCCGGAGATAACCAGCATGTGCGCAAGCCCGGTCAGGGCGAATCGCTGGCGCAGCGCCTGGCTGATACCGCCGCGGTCGCCAATCATCAGCGCACGCATCTCGGCGCGCTGCTCGCCGGCAAGATTGGTGTCTATAAAGGCGCCGATTCGCGCGCGTATCGCGGCGAAATCCGAGGCCGGAAAGCGGCTCCGATGACCGAGTATCGCGAGCCTCGCATGCGCCGTCGCGCCGAGCACCATCGTCGCGGCGATTCCCTCACGCGCGAGATATCCTTCGTAGTCGAATTCGCCCGGATCGCCGAAGTTGCGCGCAAAGCGCAGCGCTCCCGCGACTTCGACTTCGTCGCCGAGGCGAACCGGCACGGGCGCGCCGACGATCGTCAAGCGGACGTTGCCGCTTGCGGGCTTGACGGCCGAGGCGGACGCACCCGCGCGTTCGACCTCGACAAATACGTACTCGCGATCGGGAAATTGCTGCGAGGCCTGGTTGATTTGTCCTTCGAGCACGACCGACGCGCCGTCGGCGAAATGGCGAACGCTATCCGGCGGATAATGCGGCGCCACGGCTTCGCGCGCCGGCATCGACGCCCCGGCAGCGATCGCAAGCAGCGCCACGCCGGTCGCCGCTGCGGCGTTGCGGCGCATGAAAAGCAAGGCGGCCGCAGCAGCGATCGATGCGGCTATCCATAGCGGCACCGCCAGGTGATTTACGCCGAGCGCGTCACCCGCGAGGATCGCAATCGCGATCAGGTAGATCGGCGGGACTTCGAGGAACAAGGCGAGCGGCAGCGCAACAGGCGCCGAAGCGGCGCGAGACGCGAAAATCGAGGGCGACGGCGAGCGGACGGGTGCGGCGGTGGGCGCATTCGCGGCTGCCGCTGGGCCAAGCCGGGCGGCGCTACCAGCCGCCATCGCGGACCTCGCGACCGAATCTGAATCGGGATGGCCCGGCGCGGCTTTCCACCCATCATTGTGACGCCCGCGGCGTAACCGATGCGTCCCGCGGGACGGCAGGATGCACCGGTTGTGACTGCCCGCTGGCTAGTTTTGACGCCTGCGATCGTCAGTCAGCAGGCTGCGGCTTCGGGATCAACTCAATCTGAGGTTCCACAGCCGCGCCGGCGTCTGCCGCGGCGAGTGCAGCGGCCTCCTCGGCCGCCTCGGCGCGCACCTGCTCCTTGAGCAACGCGCCCATCGTATCGAGGTAACGCCGCACTTCGGCCGCCAGCTCGCGGTTCATCCCCTTGACGACCGCAATCTCCTCGGCGCTCGCAACGCGAATCCGCTTGAGGCTGCCAAAGTGCCGCAACAGCGCGCGCCGCCGCACCGGCCCGATACCCTCGATATCGTCGAGCACCGAGCGCAGGCGCGAGCGCCGGCGCAACTCGCGGTTATAGGTGATGGCAAACCGATGGGCCTCGTCGCGGATGCGCACCAGCAGGAAGAGCGCGGTCGAGTTTTTCGGCAGCACGATCGGGTCCTTGCGATTTGGCAAGAATACGCGCTCTTCAGACTTCACGACGGAGCGCTCGCGCGGATCGTTGAGCACGTGCTGCTTGGCGAGCGAGATGACGTCGATTTGTTCGAGCAGCCCGGCCTCGCGCAATACTTCAAGCGCTACGTTAAGTTGCCCCTTGCCGCCGTCGATGACCCACAGGTCCGGGTATTCGCCCTCGGCCGCCGTCCGCTTGAGGCGGCGGCTCAGTACTTCGTACATGCTGGCGAAGTCGTCCTGCCCGTCGACGGTGCGGATACGGTAGCGGCGGTAAAGGTCTTTGCGCGGCTCGCCCTCGTCGAAGGTCGCCTGCGAGCCGACCACCATCGAACCCTGAAGGTTCGAGATGTCGTAACACTCGATGCGCTTGGGCGAGTTGCGCAGATGGAGCCGCGTGCGGAGTTCCTCGAGCATCCGCTCGCGGGTGTTCTCGTTGTCGCGGCGCGCAGCGAAGCTCTGGCGCGCGTTGTCCATCGCCATCTCGAGCAGTCTCAGCTTCTCGCCGCGCTGAGGCACGAGAAACTCGACCTTTTTTCCCCGCCGTTCGCTGAGCAGTTCGCCGCGCACGTCGGCGTCCTCGAGCGCGACCGGCACGATCACTTCGTCCGGCGCGACGCGAGCGCCCGAGTAGAATTGCGTCAGCAGGTCGGCAAGGACGTCTTCGTCGGCGAATTCGAGATCCTGGAAACTCCACCCTTGGGTGTTGGTCAACTTGCCGCCACGGACCATCAAGACGATCGCCTCGATAAAGCCGCCCTCGCGATACAGCCCAAAGACGTCCTGGTCGATGCCCCAGTGATGAAGCACGGTTTGGCGTTCGACGGTCTTTTCGATCGCGCGCACCTGGTCGCGCAGCCGCGCCGCTTCCTCGAACTCCAGCCGCTCCGCATGGCCGTGCATCCGCTCGCGCAACTGCTTGAGCACTTCGAGATTGCGTCCCTCGAGCAGCATCTGCGCGGCCCGCAGATGGTCTTCGTACTCGGCGCGGTTGACCGGCAGGCAGCATGGGCCGAGGCATCGCTTGATCTGGTATTCGATACACGGGCGCGCGCGATTGCGGAACACGCCATCCGAGCAGGTGCGCAGCGGAAAGACCTTCCGGATAACGTCGATCGTCTCGCGGAGTCCGTCGGCGGAACCGAACGGTCCGAAATATTTGCCGCCGTCGCGCACGATCTTGCGCGTCACCATGATGCGCGGCCACGGATGGTTGGTCATCTTGGCGCTCAGGTACGACTTGTCGTCCTTCAGCCGGATGTTGTAGCGCGGGCGGTATTGCTTGATGAGGTTGTTCTCGAGGATGAGCGCTTCCTTCTCGGTGCGGGCGACCAGGACGTCGAAATCGCCGACCCGCTTCATCAGGAAGCGCACCTGGAAGCGCGTGTCGCCATTTTCGCGGAAATAGGCACGCACGCGCGCGCGCAGCGACCTGGCCTTGCCAACGTACAGGACCTTGCCGGGCGCGCCGGTTTTTATGTGGGGACGCTCGCGCAGGAGATAAACGCCGGGGTCCGCCGGTATGGCGTCGAGCTTGCGCTCAAGCGCAGCGTGGGGGGCGGGG
>DATJXN010000007.1 GCA_035500095.1 Candidatus Binataceae bacterium | reverse complement strand
GGGCGAAGTTCTCCAGACCATGATCGCGCTCGAAAAGCGCAGCATGGCGCTCTACGCCCGCTTCGCCAAGACCTTTGCCGCGCACCCGCGCCTGCACGAGTTCTGGTTCGGGATGGCGCGCGACGCGGCGCGCCACGTCGGCGCCCTCGACCTCGTGACCACCGTGCTCGACCTCGAAGGAATGCTCGACCGACCAAGCCCGGTGGTGCTCGAAGACGCGACGGTGGCGCGGCTGAGCGCCCTGCTTGATCGCGGCACACGCGAGGTTGAGAGCGCAATGGAGATCGAACGGGCGCTCGCCGTCGCACTCGAGGTCGAAGAGACCGAGCTCGAGGACAAGGTCGGCGATCTGCTGAAGGCTCTGCAACAGCGGGACGAGTACGAGCGCTGCATGCGCCTTTTGGTCCACGACCTCGGCGAGCTGAGCTATATGATCGAGCAATACTGTCAGGACCCGGCCCTGCTCCAGCGCTGCGACGCGCTGGTCAACCGTCATGCCGAGACGCTGCGGCTTTCGGCCGCCCGCTGAAGCGGGCGCTTCCGCGGCCGTGGCGGCGCGCGCATGGACGCATGCGGGTTTGTCGGTTATAGTTTGTCGGTTATAGTTTGTCGGTTATAGTTTGTCGGTTATAAATGATGATTCGCGCTGAGGAGTAGCCGAATTGGCAAGGCACCTGACTCTGGATCAGGGGATTGGAGGTTCGAGTCCTCCCTCCTCAGCCAAACGAAAAGTACGCTCGTCAAGAGAACGCACGCGACGGGGTCCCATCGTCTAGTGGTTAGGACACCGGCCTCTCACGTCGGGAACGCGGGTTCGACTCCCGCTGGGATCACCAGTCAAATCAGCTACTTGGCTCCTGCACCATTTCCTGCTTGACCTTTGAGCGCTAAATAGGCGCCGCCTTTCCGTGCCCCGGAAGAACCTCTAAGCCGCGAGCCGCTCACGGCCGACATGACTCGATAGCTTGCGAACGCGTGCCGCAGATCGTGAGGGCGGAAGTCCTCTAGCTTGGGGCGCTTCGCAGCCCGCACAAATAACGGCCGGGCTAGTGATCACGCAACAGACGAAGGCGCGGAGCGGATTTGCCGGTAGTACTGCAACGGTCGCACCTTGCTGGACCGCGCCCTGAATTGGTTCGGGCCGCGGTCCACTACGAACAAATAAACCTCATATCGGACCGTGCGGACCGTCTCGGTCTTTTCCTTATTACCTTTGCTCCGACAAGCTGTTCTCACATCTGTTTCTGCCAAAGGCCGCGAAACACCACGGAGATCTGATTATTTCGCAGAAACGAGCCACGCTAACACGAACAGGCCAGCGACAAACACCACAGTCCCGCAGTTATCTTCCAGCCATCGAATGTATCTACGGCGAGCCTTATGCCGTCGAACACCGCGAGCATGCGCGATAGCGTCTGTAAATAAATCATCTTCAGTGACAGGCCCGGGAAGAAACAGAACTACGCGCCCGCTCTGACCGCGACGGTACGGTCGAGCATCGCCGGCAGAGGCCGCTTGCTTCCTGTGCGCGGTGCGCGGACCTACGGGAATGGCTTGGGCAGTCCGATCGACGAACCTCTTCACAATAAGATCCGCGAAGACGAGGTTTTCCATGATGATACTTGCATCCGTGCGGTTTATTCACCGTTCATGACGACATAAAGCGTCTGGCTAATGGATGGAATAGGTTCATACGGTGCTGGTAAGGCATTCCGCACCGCAGCCCTGCCGATCTATCGTCTTAGATGATTTCCTCTGTATCGGTGGTTTACCCCTGGCTACTTGAAGTAGTGAATATCCATCAGGTCCATTAGGGTCAGCTTGATTTGCGGGTGGTCTTGGGTGCTGCTGGTGGATGGCCGTGTCGATGCGACTCGGTCGTGACAACCGGAAGAGGTCGCCAGGTTATGATACGTGGCAGCTCAATCCGAAGGCGGTCATGGACCATTTCGGTGGTTGCCCTTGCAATAACCACTGAGTCGCTCTCTCGCATGTTTGTCTGCGAATCAACGTAGCTACTCTTGATCAGCGAAGTCGCGAGTAGTGCCACGATGAAGAGAGGTGCAAGAGGAAGGCGAGACCTCACAGCAACCCGTATGCAACCTTTCAGGGAGTTTGCTTTCGTACTCATGACCAATGGAAAACGCTCGCGGTTATAGAGACGCTGGCATCAGAGGGAAAGGAAAACAATTCGACGACGACGGCGACAAGCCGAGCGCCCGAACAGCACACCACAGACAGACTGCCGATCAGGAATTGCATGAACTTCACGATCCGAACGTAGCGAGATTTGGGTACATTGCTCCTGGGCTACCGATCTTGTCAAGACATAGTGCGAATTTTGGAAAGGAAGAACTCGTCGCGTGTGAAGTAACTCTCCGAAGTAGGTGCAACGGCTGATTAATACTAAGTGTGCGCTTGTTGTGTATTCATTATGTGACCGACTGATCTAAAGCGCACGCTTGGTCACTTGGTTAGAAGAACGGCGATAAGCTATTCGCATCTGAAGGCGAGGATAGTCTTAAATAGGTTCACGGTAATGATCTGTATAAAGGTGATGAAGATAAAGTGGAGTGTCACTACAACTTCGTGCGAGAACGCCTGAAGCTATGAAAGGATTGCGCCGATAAACAAGTAAGCGTGGATTTCTATTAGTATCGACGAAGAGGGCTAAATTGAAGGCAAGTGCAGAGAAGACCATATCGGAGTGCGGGCTTGATAATTGCCGATGCAATTACGTGACGATTGCTCGTCTTCGTGAGGTTTAAGGCGTTGAAACGACGCTCAAGCCAGCTCGGCTGCCAGGACAGGACGAACGGCCAATAAACCGGTCTGACGAAGTTCGGCGGTCAATAAACCAGCGTAACTTGCTTTGTCGCATACACGTGGGCCTTTTCAATTCGTGCAGCGGCGACCCAATCCACATGCTTCGGATTATGGCGCCTCGGGAAAATGGCCTGAGAAGCTCGCCCAAGTCCTGGCCAAACCGCTTTGTTTGGACTTTAGCCGATAATGGGAGCGGGACAGTGTTGCCGCCACGGAGGCTCAGTGCGCGGGCGAAAGGTCGGGCGCAGCCGGAAGTTCGGCCTGCGCCGGGCAAGAAGGAGAACCGCGCCGGCAAGGTCCCAAGCGTAGCGGGCAGGCCACCCGGGGCCTCGGGATTGGTGGCAGGATCAGGCGCGACGATCGCCCGCCCGTGCTGGCCCGCGGCGTATCCTTCAATCAACGTGGACGCAGGGCTTCAAGCAGGCGAGAGGGAGCGACAGGCTTTACAAGAAAATCATCGAAGCCAGCAGCTCGCGCTGCCGTTTTATCGCCTTCGCGGCTGAAGCCGGTCAGCGCCAGGATCCGGATCGCAGAGTCGAATTTCTCGCGTAAACGCCGCGCCACTTCATAGCCGTCCCAGGTCGGCAAGGCGAGATCAATCAGAGCAACGTCGGGTGAATGAGCGAGCGCTAGCTCCATAGCTTCCGGTCCGTCTGAAGCGGTCTCGACTATGCACCCCTCGATGCTCAGTAGATCCCGGAGCGACTCGCGATAATCTTCATTGTCTTCGATGACCAGTATCTGCAGGTTGACCTTGGTTTCGTTTGCGGCCTGACCGGCCGCGGCTCCCAAGGGCTGGCTCATCAGCGGCAGCGAAACGACAAAGGTCGAACCGTGCCCGGGACCGCCGCTTTCGACCGAGATCTTCCCCCCGTGCAGTTCGACTAACCGTCTCGTCAACGCCAGACCAAGGCCCAGGCCACGCGATTCGCCGCTGAACTCTGGGTGCGCCTGAGCGAATGGCTGAAAGAGGCGGGGTAAAAATTCTTTCGGAATCCCGATTCCGGAATCGCTCACCGTAAGCACGGCGCGAGCGTCGGTGGCGCTGACGCGAACGTCGATCCTGCCCTGCTCGGGTGTGAACTTTACGGCATTGCCGACCAGATTTCTTACGATCTGTTCGAGTCGCACGGGATCTGCGTACACCCAGGCGGGCTGAGTCGTAATCCCTATGGCAATGGACCGTGACGCAGCAGATGTTTGGAGCATCTGAATCGTGAATCTGACCACCGCACCCAAATCAAGCGGTTGCCGCGCCAGTGTGACATTGCCAGCGATGAGGCTACCGACTGCGAAGACATCGTCCGTCAACCGGGCGAGATTGTCGAGCTGACGACGAGTCACCTTGATGGCCCGTCTCGCGTCGTCGTTACGCATTTCGACTCTTTCAAGGATGCCGACGGCGTTGCTTATGGCCCCCATGGGGTTACGCAATTCGTGGCCGAGCACCGCAATGAACTGATCCTTCTGCCGGTTTTCTTCGCGCGCCGCATCTTCGGCGATTTTTCTGTCCGTTATGTCGAACCCGCAGCCGGTATAACCAACGAAACGTGCGGCCTCGTAACGAGGAACCCCGATAACCTCAAACCAGCGATAGACGCCGTCATGGCGGCGCAAGCGCACAACCTCATGCAATTCCGCGCGACGCTCGAGCGCCTGGAGGTAGGCAGCGACGAACGTTTCTCTCTCTTCGGGATGGATAGAAGCGTCCCAATGCTCGCGAATCTCAGGCTCGGAAAGGCCCGTGTACGCAACGTAGTACGCATTTACGAACGTGCTTCGACCGTCAGCACCGGTTATCCACATCGCTATAGGTGCATTGTCGGCCAGCTTTCTAAATCGATCCTCGCTTTCGATAGCGATTTCCTGGGCCTTTCGTTGCTCGTCGATATCAAGAATCAGAGCCACCCAACCATCCGGGGTCCGATCGGGACCAAAGGTGGGTGCGTACATTGCGTGGATCCAGCGCCAGCCCAGTGCTTTGTAAAAGACCTGCTCCTCGTACTCCACGTACTCGCCGGCAAGCACGCGCTCAAAATATGGCTTGAGCGATTCGAATGCTTCTTTGCCGATTACCTCAACGATTGGGCGTCCGATGACATCTTCTGCCCGACGGCCCAGAAGACGGCCGATGCCCTTACTCACCCATCGGTATGACCAATCGCAGCCGCAGACGGACATCGGAAGCTCCATCGCGTTCACGATGTCGCGCAGACCGTCTCGGTCGTCGCGGAATCCCTCCGCTGCGAACACCAGTCCTCTGGAAAAGGCTCGAACTGCGTTGATGAGGAAGGAAGGGGCAGAGACCATCAGTTCGCTTCTCAAGACCTCCGTCGAGGTTCAAAGGCGAGGTTCAAAGGCAACATTGTGCCTCCACTGGCCAAAAAGCAACTGTTTCCCGACTTCGATCAGTTCTTCGACGCTCGACCGGAATTGCGGGCCGCTTATTTCGTCGGGGCCGAAAGGTGCAGGTGGGCAAGTATGTGCGCCAGCGACCCGTTCCTTGGCTGGTGACGAGACGAGGCGAGCGCTCGAGTTGAGCAGGCTTGAACCGCTGTCCACCGCCCCATAAAACCATAGACTTGGGTCTTTGATTTGATTACAAATGGTCCGGAGTTTCACACGCTCGACAGCGGAATCACCAAATTCATTCGCTCGCCGATTCGCTCTGCGCGACGGCGCTTTTGAGCGGCCCCCGCCGCAAGCTCGACCGCCGGCGGCCAAAGACGTGATCCGTCCGATCGTCAGACTGAGGCAGACCCTCTTTGCCGGGCCAAAGTGAGGCTGCCGATACCGTCGGATGCGCGGGTGCTCGAGGTGGGCGCCGGCGATAGTCCCTCGCCGCGCTCTGACATCCTGGTTGACTTCGCGCTCGAGGCGCGAGAGAGGCAGGGCGGCAGGATCAGGCGCGACGATCGCCCGCTGGTGCTGGCCCGCGGCGAGGCGCTGCCGTTTCGCGACAAGGCGTTCGACTACGCGATCGCCTGTCCTCGAGCACAGCGAGCATCCGGAGCAGTTCCTCGCCGAACTGCAGCGCGTCGCCTCTGCCGGCTACATCGAAACCCCAAGCTTGTGGTCGGAACGCGTGCGGCCATTCTCCTTTCATCGCGCGGAAGTCACCGCCTTCACCGACGCCGACGGTCCGATGCTGGTGATACGCAAGAAGCCGGCGCCGGCCGGCGATCCGCTGCTCGAACGGGCCTTCGCCGAAGAGTTCAACCGAGGCGCCTTCGACGATCGATCCGAACGCGTGGGTTCACGCGCTTCCATTGGAAGGATCGGATCCGCTTTAGCGTGGTTAACCCGGAGGTCGCATCCGCCTGGCCGATCGAAACTGCACGCGCCGACGACTTCAATCCGCGCACGCGCGTAAGGCGCGTTCTGATCGCGGCGGCCGCGGGCCTCTTCGCCGTGCGCCGGCGCTTGCGCGCCGCGCGGCGCAGCCGTTCGAAACCTCCGCCGCGCGGCCGATAGCGGTCTCGGCCATCAGCGCGTCAGGGCGCGCCACAGCGCAAAACCGCCGTCCGCTAACCCGGCTCCTTCGCCGATGGGGCCGGGACGAAGTTGAGCGCGGCGGAGTTCATGCAATAGCGCAGTCCCGTCGGTGCCGGGCCGTCGTCAAAGACGTGGCCCAGATGGGCGTCGCAGCGCGCGCACAACACTTCCGTGCGCACCATGAAAAATGATCGGTCCGCTCTTGTGCCAATGTTCTCTTTGGCGATCGGCTGATAGAAGCTCGGCCATCCGGTTCCCGATTCGAACTTGGTATCCGAACTGAAGAGCGCTGTGGCGCAGCAGATACACCGGTAGAGTCCTCTGGCGTGGTTGTTCGCGTACTTGTTCGTGTATGGCGCCTCGGTGCCTTTTTGGCGGGTGATCTCGAATTGCTCGGGGGTCAGGAGTTTGCGCCATTGGCCGTCAGTTTTGACCACCTTGCTGACCATGACCGTTCCCTTGCTCCGGCCGTCATCGGCAAACTCGACGATCTCGACCTCGCCCGCCGCAACCGAGGATACTCCGCCGTCGGCGGCTTCCGATCGCCGCCCATGGCTGACGAGTTCCCAGCCGATCGCGAGCGGGAGCGCGCCGAGGATCGCGAGCACGGTCCTTCGCCCGAGAATTCTGCGCCCGTGACTCGAGAAGTACCCCGTTTCGCGAACGTGACGTTGCGTCATCGCGCGGCCCATCTCCTTACGTCTTGTTGCTGGATGCGGCTGGCGCATCAAGCTGCCGGCGCCCGCTTACGAACCGTGATCGGCTCGTAGCGGGCTGAGCTCTTCTCAGTACCGTGCCGGGCGGCAAAAGTTACGCGGCGCGGTCCGTGGTAGGTAGGGCCGGATTTGTCGTGATCTGCCGGAAAAATCAGACGAGATCAGGGCGTGGCGGCCCCGACGCGGCGAGAGGAATGCCAGCGTCAGCGCCTGAAGAGCGAGTATCCCCGTCCGTGGACGTTAAGATAGGTGCGAAGCGATTCCACACCCCAGTCGCGAGCGACCGTCTGCCGTCCGCCGTTCGATTGCTGCTCGACCGACCATTGCGAAGTGCGGAGGTTGATATAGACGACCCGGTCGGCGCCGATTGTGGCGTTACCGCGATGGCCGAAGTGCCGCAGTTGGAGGCCGAACTCGTGGAGTAATTCCTGCCAGTAAACCCAGGTCATCCGAAAGGCGGGCCTGGGCGCCGCGTCAAGCACATCTTCGGATGTGATCGCGTAGCGCTCCATCAGCGCCTTGGCCAGGCGAGCCGCATTTTCGGCCTCGGCCTCCAGGGCGCCGTTTTCAGGTCTCACCTTGCGCAGCAAACCAATTTTTCGAAGCGCGTCTTCGGCCCTCATGGGACCCACACCTGCCGGTTCCATCAGCGATCGCAGCCTGAGAACTACTTTCAGGCAGTCTTACGCGCGAACGTGCGCGCGCAACTCAGCGGTCAGCAATTGGCGAGTCGAATTCCTCGCCATCCGCCACACTCGCAAAAAACCGACGCCCTCTACTGATTCTCTATCGAGACAAGCTCAATAGAATTCCGGCGCCGTCATCACCAAATGCTCTCAGAGTATAGTATTGCTGATAACTATAAGTCAAGTAGGACGAACGAGGATAATTGATGGTTATAATCGCTAATTTTTACCACGTCTGTCTGGGCGTCGCTTCTTCGTCAAAGCTTCGCGTCAGACTGACGCCTGCCTGGCGCCTGCTTCTCGCCGTCACCCCAGGCAGTGAGCAAAACAAATGCCCTGAGATTTAGGACCGAGCAGGCTGCGCATTAAAGTAAAGCCTGGATCCATGGTGTTCCTGAATCGCACAGCCGCTGCTCCATCCCGGAGACAGCCCGGCGCATCCAAGAGACAAATCTATGTAGGACCGGCTCATCGAGCACTCGGGATCCGGCTAGAGTATTGCCCGGGCGCACGTCTTTGAATCCAAAGCGCGCGCCGAACGAATGAGGAAATCCGGAACCGGCGAGCCCTCGGCAATCGTGCATGCGATTGCCGATTCAGCGCGCTTCGCGCGACGACTCGCGCGGAGCCTCGACGCGACGTTCGCGGCCGTGCGAACGCATGCGTTCCCCGACGGCGAAACGCTGGTCAGAGTCGCGCATCGCGCGGGCGCCGAAGCTATCCTTGTGCAATCGTTCAACAATCCCGACTGCAAACTGATGCTGGTTCTGCTCGCGGCCGACGCCTTGCGGCGCTCCGGCGCGCGGCGCGTGACGCTGGTGGCGCCCTATTTCGCGTATATGCGCCAGGACAAGATCTTTCATCCCGGTGAACCGATTTCACAGCGCGTATTCGGCCGCTCTCTCGGTCGGGCTTTCGATCGCGTGCTCACGGTCGAGCCGCATCTCCATCGGACCCGGCGCCTGAGCGACGTGACGGGAGGCCGTGCACAGTCGCTCAGCGCTGCGCCGGCGATCGCGCGATGGCTGGCGCCCCGCTCAAGCGGCATGATCGCAGTTGGACCCGACGAGGAATCGGCGCCATGGATCAAGGCGGTCGCGCGGGCGGCGGGAATACGATGGACCGTCGGGGTGAAACGGCGCCTCGGCGACCGCCGTGTGCAGATACATTTTCCGGAGCTTCCGCCCGGCGCCCGCGCGGTCGTGATCGACGACATCGCGAGCAGCGGAGCGACCATAGCCGCCGCCGCGCGGTCGCTCTGCGAACGCGGCATACGCACCGTCGACGCCTTGGTGGTACATGCGATCTTCGCGCGAGGCGCCCTCGACATTATCCGGCGCTCCGGCGTGCGAACGGTGGTCTCCTGCGACACCGTCGAACATCCGAGCAACAGGATTCAGTGCGCCCCGCTGGTGAGTGCGGCGCTGACGAAAGCCCGATGAGTGTGAAAGCATGACCGCCAAACGCTTCGCCGGCGCTGCATCGACCCTGCGCTTTCTCGGCGCCGCCGGCACGGTCACGGGCAGCCGTTTCCTGGTCGAATGCGCGAACGCGCGGGTGATGGTGGATTGCGGGCTCTTCCAGGGTCTCAAGGAGTTGCGGCTGCGCAACTGGGACAGGTTCCCGGTGGATCCGGCCGGGATCGATGCGATCGCGCTTAGCCATGCGCATCTCGACCACAGCGGCTATCTGCCGGCGCTCTGCCGCGACGGTTACGGCGGCCCGATCTTCGCGACGTCCGACACGGTCGCGCTATGCCGCATTCTGCTCCCCGACAGCGGCCATCTGCAGGAAGAGGAAGCCAACTTTGCCAACCGGCACGGCTACTCCAGACATACGCCGGCGCGCCCGCTCTATACTGAAGAGGACGCGCTGCGCTCGCTCGGCTCGCTGGTGGCCTCGCCTTTCGATTCGCGCATCGCGCTCGCCGACGGCATCAACGCGACGATGCGCCGCGCGGGGCATATCCTGGGCGCCGCCAGCGTGATGGTTGAAATCGAGCATCCCCGCCGCCGCACCATCCTCTTCAGCGGCGACCTCGGCCGCCCGCGGCATCCGCTGCTCCGCGCGCCGGAACCTCCGGCGCCCGCCGACGTGATCGTGGTGGAATCGACCTATGGCGATCGTCTCCACGATGACGCCGCCTCGCTCGCGGCGTTCGAGCAGGCGCTCACCCGCACCATCGCGCGCCGCGGGATCGTGATAATTCCGTCCTTCGCGGTCGACCGCACGGAAGTCGTGCTGTTCCATCTCGAGCGCCTGGTGCGCGCGCGGCGGGTGCCGGCGGTGCCGGTCTATGTCGACAGCCCGATGGCGACGGCGGCGCTCAAGATCTACCGCGCGGCGGCCGAGCGCGGCGACCAGGAGCTGCGCCCGGAGATCGCTGCCACTCCCGAGGTCTTCGATCCCGCGGGACTTATCGAAACCCACACGGTCGAAGAATCAATCGCGCTCAATTCGCTGGCCGGGCCCGCCATTATTATCTCGGCTTCCGGGATGGCGACGGGAGGCCGCGTGCTTCATCACCTGGCCAACCGCCTGCCCGACCCCGCCAACACCGTGATTCTCGTCGGCTACCAGGCCGACGGCACCCGCGGACGCCGCCTGCTCAACGGCGAGCCGCAAGTCAAGATGCTCGGCCGCTACGTTCCGGTCAAAGCCGAGGTCATCAATGTGCAGGCTTTCTCGGTGCACGCCGACCAGGCGGAGCTTATCGGATGGCTGCGGGCGGCGCCGCGGCCGCCCGAGGCGGTGTACGTGGTGCATGGCGATCCGGCCGCGGCCGAGGCGTTGCGCACGGCTATACTGAAGGAGTTGAAATGGAACGCGATCGTGGCCGAGCAGCTTCAGACCGTACGCCTGTGAGTCGGCAGGCGGTTCGATTCCCATGAAAGACGGGACCTTCCGGCTCAAGCACCTGTGCATCGAAACCCTGCGCGAGCGGATCATCGTGATCCATCGCGATGCCGTGGCCAAAGGCAATCTGGGATTCAATCCGATGGACCGCGCGCGGGTCATCGGAGTGGATCCGCATACCGGTCAGACGCGCCAGGTCTCGGGGGTGCTGGGCTTCTGCTTCGACACGCTGATCGCCGAAGACGAGATCGGCCTCACCGAGGACGCTTTTCGCGACCTGGGATTGCCGCAGGGCGCGCCGGTCAGCGCCACGCTCGCGTTCGCCCCGCCGAGCGTCGATATGGTGCGCGAGAAGCTGCGCGGCGGACGGCTCTCGCGCGCCGCCTTCGACGCGATTCTCTCCGACGTGACCCATCATCGCTACTCGCGGGTGGAGCTGGCGATGTTCGTGATGGCCTGCGCGATCCGCGCGCTCGACGCCGATGAACTGGTGGATTTCACGCGCGCGATGGTTGCGACCGGTTCGCAGCTGCAATTCGGGCCGGGTCCGATCGTGGACAAGCATTGCATCGGCGGCATCCCGGGCAACCGGACCACGATGATCATCGTGCCGATCCTCGCCGCGCTCGGCCTCACCGTGCCCAAAACTTCTTCGCGCGCGATCACCAGTCCCGCCGGCACCGCGGACACGATGGCGATGCTGGCCGACGTCGCGCTCGGCGCCGAGCGGATGCGCAAGGTGGTCGAGCGCACCGGCGGCTGCATCGCCTGGGGCGGCGCGCTCGAACTGGCGCCCGCAGACGACATCCTGATCACTGTCGAACGGCCGATGGAGATGGACACCGAGGTGCAGATGGTCGCCTCGATCCTGGCGAAGAAGAAAAGCGTCGGCGCGACGCACGTGCTCATTGATATTCCGCTCGGCCTGAGCGCCAAGGTGCGCACGCTGGCCGAGGCCGAACGGCTCGGCGCGCTG
Organism: Candidatus Binataceae bacterium; assembly: GCA_035500095.1. Classification (NCBI taxonomy): domain Bacteria; phylum Candidatus Binatota; class Binatia (SeqCode); order Binatales (SeqCode); family Binataceae (SeqCode); species Binataceae bacterium (SeqCode). The sequence goes on along the minus strand of DATJXN010000007.1, from coordinate 18,130 downwards.
TTCCGTACGGTGGCCGAGCGGATCGACCTTCGGCTCGATATCGAAATCACCGACGCGCACGCGCCCATCGGACGCGGCATCGGACCCAGGCTGGAGGCGCTCGACGTGCTTGCGGTCCTGCGGAGAGATGCGCAGGCGCCGGTCGATCTGCGTGAGAAGTCGTTGTTTCTGGCTGCGCGGCTGCTCGAGATGAGCGGCAAGGTCGCGCCGGCCGGCGGTTACCACGCGGCGCAGGCCGCGCTCGACTCGGGCGCCGCGCTCGGCAAGTTCGAAGAGATCGTGCTGGCGCAGGGCGCGCGCGAGATGCCGGGGGCGGCGCTCTTTCAGACCATAGTCGGCGCACCCGGCGACGGCCGCATCCGCCAAATCGATAACTGGGAGATGGGCCGCGTGGCCAAGCTCGCCGGCGCGCCCGCCAACGTCGCCGCGGGAGTGCGGATGCTCAAGACTGTCGGCGACGTGGTCTCGCGCGGCGAACCGATGTTCGAGATTCACGCCGAGAGTGCAGCGCAGCTTGAGTTCGCGCGCGCGTACGCCGCCGCCCGCGCGGACATCATCCAGTTCGGCTTCTAGAGCAGGCGGCGCGGCGCTCGCGGTGGCGCGGCGCGCGGCAAACGGAGATAATCGCGCGGCTTTCGTAAAAGCCGCAGAGGTGGCACCGATGATTCTGAAAGTCGCCCGTCTTGGTTACCCGGTGCTGCGCGCGAAGGCGCAGCCGGTCGCGCCGGAGCGGATCAGCACGCCCGACTTCCAGCGCCTGCTCGACGACATGGTCGACACGATGCGCGAGTACTCTGGCGTGGGGCTTGCCGCGCCGCAGATCCATTTGCCGCTGCGGGTCGCCGTGCTCGAGGTCGAACATCATCCGCGCTACCCGGAGATGCCCTCGGTGCCGCTCACCTTTCTCGTCAACCCCGAGGTTACGATCCTCGACCGCACGGTGGTCGAGGATTGGGAAGGATGCCTCAGCATCCCGGAGATGCGCGGGCGGGCGCCGCGCTACAGGCAGTTGCGCGTAACCGCGCTGGGGCGGCGCGGCGAAGCGCTGGATTTTATCGCGAGCGATTTCCACGCCCGCGTCGTCCAGCACGAGACCGACCATCTGAACGGTGAAGTCTATCTCGACCGGATGCCGAACATGCGCTCGCTCGCATATCTGGCGGAATGGCATCGATTCGCCGTCACGCCGGAAAAGAACTAAGCGGACGCGCGCGCCGTCACTTGGGCGGATAGGGAAGCTTGTCGGGAATCTTGCCGGTCAGCTTGGCCTGCTCGAGCGTCTTGGTCAGCAAGTCGTTTTCAGTAACCTGCCGCTGCTCCTCGGCCTGCACCTTGGCAAGGTCTGCATCGAGCTGCTTGTTCTGCGCCTCGAGCTGGCTGATACGGGCGGAGAGATCGCCGATCTGCGCCTGGTCGTGCCGATGCTCGGCCTGTTCCTGCTGATACCAATGCCATCCGAGCAGCCCGGCAACCAGCGCAGCGACAATCGCACCGACCAGGTAACGGTACATCGTCTATAGCTCGGCGTCCGCCGCAGTGCGCGTGCGGTTTGCCTATCTGTTCTGTCCGTGCCGATGGGCGCCGCGCGGGTCCTGCGGAGGCGGCGGCGGACCGGCCTCGGCGATTCGCGCACTGAGCTCCGCAACGCCGACGATTCCCCTGGCCTCGAGCAGCCGGACCAGCGCACTCAGCCAGTGACGGTAGTAATCCGCGCCGCCGGCAGTAACGGCGCCGGCCCTCTCTGCCGCGGCGATCTCGTCGATCAGGCTCTGCTGGAAATCGGCCCATTGGAACTGTCCCGCCTCGCAGAGCGCGACCGCGACGGCAAAGGCGCGCGCCTCCCACGGCTCGCCGAAGGTGGCTTGGGGAGCCAGCGCGCGGGCGGCCGCGATCAGATCTTCGGCGGTCTTATCCGGGGCGGTCTTTTGTGCGGAGGGCCTGGCTGACACTGGATACGCTCCGTCGGGGCGCACGTCACTTCGACGCGCCGGCGCGGCGCGCGCTCCGCGCGGGAGATTTCGGAAGGCCCGTACCGATCATCGAATCGCGCGTGACGAGATCGGCAAGCTCGTCCTCGCTCAGCTGCTCGGTGCCGGCGGGACGCTCGGGAATCACGAAATAGCGCATCTCGGAGCTGGAGTCCCATACGCGCACTTCCTTGTCGCCGACGTCGAGCCCGAATCCCTTCAGCAGTCCGCGCGGATCGTTCACCGCGCTCGCCCGGTATGCCGTGCTCTTGTACCACACCGGCGGCAGTCCCAGGACCGACCACGGGTAGCACGAGCAAAGCGTGCAAACCACGAGGTTGTGCAAGCGCGGCGTGTTCTCGAGCGCCATCATGTGCTCGCCCTGCGGACCCGGCGGAAAGCCAAGCTCTTCGATCGCCTGGGCGGCGTTGGCGAGCAGGCGCTTGCGGTACTCGGGATCGGTCCATGCGCGGGCGACCACGCGGGCGCCGTTGCGAGGGCCGATGCGTCGCTCGTAGGTATCGATCAGTTCGTCGAGCGCCTGCGGGTTGACCAGGCCCTTCTCGATCAGCAACTGCTCCAGCGCCTTGACGCGCTGGGCCGGCTCGGACAGCGGAGCGTTGTGGTAATCATGTCCGTCGTGATGGTCGTATGCGTCGCTCATCGTTTGCGTCCTTTTTTGGCGGCCGCGCGCGCTCGAGGCCTGGACCGGACGGCCGGCTTGGCGGCGCGCGCCTTGACGGAAGGTTTCGCGGTGGCGGCGGCAGTGCGGTCGCGCTCGAGATAGTCGTCCCAGCAATCCAGGTAGACGGGCGCACGCTCGTTGCGATCGGCGCCCCACAGCTCCTTGGCCTCAAACTCCACGGTGTAAACGTGCTGCGGCCGGGCACCCTTGCCATGGGCGTGCGTGTCGGGAAATACGAAGACGCCGTGATCGTAGCGGACGACGCCGCGCTTGCCGCGCGCGTAACGCGGGAGACGCGTGTGATGCTCGGGATTAAAATTGCGCGCGACCACGCGGTCGCCGGCCTTGAAGCGGGGTTTGTAGCTCTTGTCGAAGCGCAGCTTGACCGCGGAACTGTCGAATGACTCCACCCCGCCGTCGTTATCGGGCGGTCCGGCCGCCTTGGCGGGCCCGGGCGCGCCGGCGTGTCCCGCGGCGATCTCCTCGCGGGTGGCTACGCCCTTCTCGACCAGCAGTGCTTCGATCGCGTGAAGCCATTTTTCGTAGTAGCTTGCGGCGAGGTAGCTGGCCGGCGGCATGTGCTCGATCGCGCGGCGGAACTCGTCGACGTTGCACACGCGGCGTCCCATCGCGGTCAGCGTCATCGCGAACACGCGCTTTTCCCAGTCGGAATGAAAAACCGGCTCGTTCTGCTCCGGGACAACCGGCCCGAAACCGTGCATCCCGCCCAGGTCGTGAACGCCATTCATGGGTCTCGCCGCCTCTCTTCGACGCCGTCCGATTTTTGCCGATATTGAAATGTAGGCTAGGCTTGCCTGTCGATAGCAGTCAAGGCGCATCGCGCCCGGCGAGGAGCTTGACCCGCGCCGACGCGGGCGTAAGAACCTTCCCGAGAAGCGGAGACGACATGAGAGCAAAACTGGCGAACGCGTTGGTGGCGGCGGCGGCATTTGCCGCAATGGCGGCGGGCGGATGCACGCGCACGAGCGGCGGACTCGCCTACTACTTTCCGCTAAAGCCCGGGATGGTCTGGACGTTTCGCTTCACGGGCTCGACCGGCGCTCGGGGCGAACTGGCCACGACCAACCTGGCGCCGCGCCAGGTCTTCGGCTTCAATGCGACCCCGCAGCGGAACACCGGCGGCGACAAGACCTACACCGAATTCTACGCCGACGACGGCCAGGGAATCCGCCACGTCGCGATCGACGAAAGCGACGGCTCCGAATCGCGGCTGAACGACCATTCTTACGTGATCAAATTGCCGATCGCGGCCGGCACCAGCTGGCGCGAGATGGACCGTACGTTCGACGGCACCGTGTACGACGCAGCCACCCGGATCGAAAGCGTCAATGACAACGTCTCCGTGCCTGCCGGAACATTTAGCGGATGCGTCCGTGTCCGGAGCACCGGCCTGGCCTCGACCGCGAAAGGGACGGCGCGCGCGCCGGGCGTCAATTCGGGCGTGCGGCTGGTGGCGGGCGGCGAGGACGTAAGCGTCGAGGACTACTACTGGCTCGCCCCTGGCGTCGGCCCGGTCAAAGCGACGCATCAGGAAAGCCGGGGCGAAGGCATGACCGCGCAATCGATCGGCTTTACGCTCGAGTTGGAGCACTTAAAGCGCTAGGCGCGCTAACACGCGCCCGCCATCAGCAGCCCGAGCCGCGACGGATCGCGCTCGTCCGCTTCCACTGCGCGCAGGCGTCCGCGGCTGATCACGCAGAGCCTCCCGCAGAGCGCGATCAGCTCGTCGAGATCGCTCGAAACGAGGAGCACCGCGCCGCCCTCGGCGGCGAACGCCGCCAGCATTCGATGCGCTTCAGCCGCGGCCGCGAGGTCGAGCCCGCGGGTGACGTTGTGCGCGACCAGCACGCGCGGGCGGCTTTCGAGCGCGCGCGCTACGCACAGGCGCTGGCGATTACCGCCGGAAAGCCCTGCCGCGAGCGCTTGCGGACCGGCCGCGCGGATTCGAAATCGCTCGAGCAGGTCCGCGCATAACGCAATCGCGCGCGCCACGTTGAGCCATCCGCAGCCTCCGCCGCAGGCGCGTGCCAGGAGCGGACGCGCGAGCATCAGGTTCTCCCATAGCGGCATCTCGAGGATCAGGCCGTCAAGGTCGCGATTTTCCGGGATCACCGCGATCGCGCCGGCATCGCAGCGGCAATGATCTCCCCCGTCCACCCTCGGAGCGACGCGAATCAACCCGCTGACAGGGCGGCGCGCACCGGCCATCGCCTCGACCAGCTCGCTCTGGCCGTTGCCGTCAACCCCCGCAATCCCGACGATCTCGCCCGCCGCGATCTCTAGATTCACATGGTCGAGTGCGCGCCATCCGTCGCGCTCGACCAGCAGATCCCTGACTTCGAGCAGAGTTTGCCCCTCGGCTGCCGCCCCGGCGCCAGGCGCGGCCGGCGCGGCTTTGAACGGCGGGGCAAGCCCGCCGATCATCAGGACGGCAAGTTCGTCTTCGGTCGCCTCGCCGCGGGCGCGGCGCGCGACGACGCGGCCGCGGCGGAGCACCGTGATGCGGTCGGCGACGGCGAGCGCCTCGGCTAGCTTGTGCGTGATCAGGATTACGATTCGGCCCTCGGCGCGCAGGCGGCCGAGCAGGTCGAGAAAGGCGGCCAGCTCGCCCGGCGCAAGCAGGCCGGTGGGCTCGTCGAGGATGAGCACGCGCGGCCTGAAGCTCAGCGCGCGCAGGACTTCCATCCGCACCCGCTCGGCCATCGAGCGCTGCTCCATCCGCGTCCCCCGCAGCGGCAGGGCGAACCCGAGTTCGGCCGCCGTCGCGGCCGCGCGCGCCGCGACCCGATTCAGATCTATGGTCAAACCTTCGCGGCCCGCGCGCGTCTTCTCCGCGCCAAAGCCGCCGAGCGCCAGATTTTCCTCCCATGTCATCCGCTCGAACAGCATCGGGCTCTGATGCACGGCGACGACGCCGGCCGCCAGCGCGGCGGCGGGCGAGCCCGGGAGAAGCGGACGGCCGAAGAGTTCGATCGAACCTGCGTCCGGACGAAGCCGGCCCGCCAGGATGTTCATCAGCGTGGTCTTGCCGGCGCCGTTCTCGCCGAGCAGCGCCACGATCTCGCCCGGACGGGCGTCGAAATCGACGCCGTCGAGCGCGAGCAGCGAACCGAAGCGGCGGGTGACGTTGCGGGCGGTGAGCATCGGCGCGTCCGCGCTCAGGCGGGCAGCGGCGGGCCGTAGCGGGCGCGAACGTAATCCAGCGCCTCGTCGCGCGAGGCGAGCGCGCCGTCGAGCTGCTGATCCTCGACATCCTTCAGAATCGATTTGAACTGCGGCCCCGGCGCGAAGCCCATCGCTATAAGATCGTCGCCGCCAAGCAGGCGCGGAGGGCGAATCTCCTCGCGGCCCATCGCGGCGAGCGCGCGGGCGCAGAAATAATAGAAGCCCAGGTTGGAGCTGGAGGCGAGCGCGTCCAGGCGCGAGAGTTCGAGCAATTCGCCGAAACCGTCCTCGGCGAGCATCCGCCTGAGCGTGGCCCGGCGCATCCGCGGCGCCATCACGAGCCGCAGATGATTGCGCACGAGATGGGCGACGCGCTCCTGCACGAAGCGCGAGCGGCGCATCCGCCGCATGATCCCCTCGGCCATCTCCGCGCCCTGCTCGGTGTGTCCATAGAACGTAACCTTGTCGCCGCTCTCCGCGCGGCACTGCGGCTTGGCGACGTCGTGCAGCAGCACGCCGAAGGCGAGCGTCTCGGCGCATCCCGCCTCCAGCATCGAGAGCGCAAGCCAGGTGTGCCGGTACACGTCACCTTCAGGATGAAAATTCTCCGGCTGTTCGCACCCGATCATCGGCAGCACTTCGGGCATCACGACCTCAAGCAGTCCGCTCTCGCGCATCAGCTCAAGCCCGCGCCCGGCGTGGCCGCCGGTCATGATCGCGACGGTCTCCTCGCCGACGCGTTCGGCGGCGATGTTGGCGACCCTGGGCGCCGCGCGGCGCATCGCGGTCCGCGTCGCGGCGTCAATCTCGAAATTGAGCCTCGTCGCAAACCGGATCGCGCGGAGCACGCGCAGATGGTCCTCCTCGAAGCGCTCGTTGGGATTGCCGATCGCGCGGATGACGCCGGCGTGCAAGTCGCGCATCCCGCCGACGAGATCGATGATGCCGCCGGTGGCGGGATCGAAGTACATCCCGCCGATCGTGAAGTCGCGCCGGCGCGCGTCCTCCTCGACCGTGCCGAAGTGCACCGCGGAGGGGCGCCGGCCGTCGACGTAGGGCGCGTCGGCGCGGAAGGTCGCGACCTCGAAAGGGTCGCCGTCGATTACAACGATAATCACGCCGAAGCGGGCGCCGACCGCGATCGTGTCGTCGAAGAGCTCCTGCACGACCTCGGGACGCGCGTCGGTGGCGATGTCGTAGTCCTTGGCCGGGACGCCGAGCACGCGGTCGCGAACGCATCCGCCGGCGAGGTAGGCGACAAACCCGCTCCCCCGCAAGCGATCGATTATCGCAAGCGCCTTGTTCTCCTTCTCGAGGCTCATCGCGGGGGATCCGATGGCTCTAATCTATCCTCGCGCACGGCGCTGGGCCACGGGGGGCGCGCCCGGCCGTTCGCGAGGCACCGCGCCGGCCGCTAGGCGAACGAGGACGGCGGGCGCTCGCCGTAACTGCGGCGATAGACGCGGATGAGTGCGGCGAAGACCGCGATCACAGCCGGGCCGGCGAACAGGCCCAGCGGCCCGTACACCTTGAGCCCGCCGGTGATGCCGAAAAAGAGCGCGACCGCCGGCAATCCGGTGCCCTGGCCGATCGCCAGCGGCTTCAGCAGATTGTCGATTATGCCAACCACGAGCACGCTCCACACGAGCAGCGTCACCGCCCAGCCCCATCCCACCATCACCCAGAGATAGACCACGGCCGGTATCCAGACGAGGGCGGTGCCTCCGATCGGCAGCAGACCGGCCGCGCCCGAGGCCGCGCCGAGGAGGACCGCGTCCGGAATTCCGGTGAATAGATAGCCGAGGCAGAGCAGCAAGCCTTCGAACAGCGCCGACATCAAAAGCCCGCGGATCGTCGAGGACAGCGTCGAGCGCAAGGTCTCGAACACCATCGCCTTGTCCTCGTCGGAGAGCGGAGTGAGCGCGCGGACGAATTCGTAATAATCCTCCCCGTCGCGCAGCAGGTAGAAGAAGGTGAGCAGCATGAGCACGACGTCGAAGGCGAACCTGACCAGGTTGCCCGCAAACGTGGTGGCGTTCGCGGTGAAATAACCGGTGATGTGGGTGCTCGCCCTCTCCATCCAGCGGCGCACGTCTTCGATCCGCAGGCCCTGATGCTCGAGCCAGCGCTCGACCGCCGCGAGGGTATCGGAATGGAACGCCTGACTGCCGACGTGCGCGAATCCGCCCTGGCGGACGAGCTGGCTGAGCGGAACCTTGGTGGCTTCGAGCGCAAGTTCGCTGGAGAGCCAGGCGGTAGGTATTGCGATGGCCAGCGCCAGGACCACGGTAATAATCAGGGCGCATGCGGTGCGGCTGCGGATGAAGCGCTGGGAATCGACGAGCGCGGGATGGGCGATAAAGGCCAGCAGCATCGCCCACACGATCGGCACCATAAAGGGGCTCAGCAGCAGGTAGAGCTGATAGCCCATAAAGGCAAAAAAGGCGAAAAAGAAGATACGGGCGATTCGTTCGCGATCCATCTCCGAGGCCGCCGGCGGCAGAGCTTAGCAGATAGGCCGTCGGCGGTCGCTTGCCGGCCGCTTGGTTGCCCACGCTCGGGATATCTGTTACCGATTCGAGGCTGCGGCCGGGGTCTCCCGGCCGCAGACACCTTGATCTGGAACGAAGGCACGTAGCTCAGTGGTAGAGCACTTCCCTGACACGGAAGGGGTCGGCGGTTCAAACCCGCCCGTGCCTACCAATCCGCTTTCCGCTATACTACTAGCATGACATTTCGCGGTCCTCAGGCACCGGCGCGCCTCCGTCCGACGAATCCGTGCGTCCATTCATGATTGCCCCTCGCCCCTTCATCGCTCCCGCGTCCATGCAGGCCCCCGTGTCCATCCAGGAATGAGCGCCCAGGTCACCGTATCGCTCGACGGGTACTCGCGCAGCGTGCCGCGCGGGATCACGATCCTCGAAGTGCTCGACGGCGCCGCAGGACGCCAGGTCGTGGCCGGGCGCCTTAACGGCAAGCTGGTCGATCTGAGCCGCCCGATCGAAGAGGATGCCACGCTCGAGCCGGTCAGAGCGGACAGCCCCGAGGGACTCGACGTGCTGCGCCATTCGACCGCCCATTTGATGGCCCAGGCGGTGCAGAGCCTCTATCCCGGCACCCAGGTGACGATCGGCCCGACGATCGAGGACGGCTTCTTTTACGATTTCGCGCCGCCAACGCCGTTCACGGTCGACGACCTGCCGAAGATCGAGGCAAAGATGCGCGAGTTGGCGAAGGCCAATCTCAGGGTCGAACGGATCGAGGTCGCGCGGGCCGAGGCGATCGAGCGCTTCCGCGCGATGGGCGAGGACTACAAGGTCGAAATCCTGAGCGGCATCCCCGACGATCGCGTGTCGATCTACCGGCAGGGCGACTGGATGGACCTGTGCCGCGGGCCGCACGTGCCGGCGACCGGGTATATCCGGGCCTTCAAGCTGACCAGCGTCGCCGGCGCCTACTGGCGCGGCGACGAGCGCAACGCGATGCTCTCGCGGATTTACGGAACCTCGTTCGCGAGCAAGGAGGCGCTCGAGGAGCATCTGAAGCTGCTCGAGCTCGCGCGCTCGCGCGACCATCGCAAGCTCGGCCGCGAGATGGCGCTGTTCGTGTTCGATCCGATTTCGCCCGGGTCGCCGTTTTTTCTGCCCAAGGGCGCGATCATCTACAACGCGCTCGTCGATTACATTCGCCGGCTCTATCGGCGCTATGGCTTCGAGGAAGTGATCACGCCGCAGGTGTACAAGAACGAGCTTTGGCACACTTCCGGCCACTGGGACAATTTTCGCGAGAACATGTTCCTGACCACCGACCGCGAGAGCGCCGACGTCGACCGGATCGATTCGAGCCCCGAAGGATGGCGCAAGGGCTACGCGTTCAAGCCGATGAACTGTCCCGGGCACACGTTCATCTACCGCGCCGAAAAGCGTTCGTACCGCGACCTGCCGCTGCGCATCGCCGACTTCGGCCGGCTCCATCGCGCCGAACGCTCGGGCACGCTGCACGGGCTGACGCGCGTGCGTTCGATGGCGCAGGACGACGCCCACGTTTTCTGCACCCCCGCACAGACCGCCGCCGAGATCGATCTCAACCTGCAGATGGTGCGCGACATCTATCAGACGCTGGGCTTCGAGCGGCTGGAATCCAAGGTCGCGACGATGCCCGAGCGGCATCTCGGCACGGAAGAGCTCTGGCGGACGAGCGAGGCGATCCTGTGCGAGGCGCTTAAGCGCAACGGCCTCGAGTATGAAATCAACCCCGGCGAAGGCGCGTTCTACGGGCCGAAGATCGAGATCTACGTGCCCGACGCGCTCAAGCGGCGATGGCAGCTCGCGACCATCCAGCTCGACTACAACATGCCCGAGAACTTCGGCCTGACGTTCACTAATGCGTCGAGCGCCGAAGAACGCCCGGTGATGATCCATCGCGCGATCCTGGGCTCCCTTGAGCGTTTTATCGGCGTGCTGCTCGAACATACCGGCGGCGTGCTGCCGTTCTGGCTCGCGCCCGAGCAGGCGCGCGTGCTTTCCTTGAGCGAGAAGGTCGAGGACTACGCCGCCGAGCTCGCAGGTCTCTTGAAGCGCGAGGGCATACGGGCGTGGGCCGACATTCGAAACGAGAAGCTGGGCTTCAAAGTGCGCGAAGCCGAGATGGCCAAGGTGCCGTACATGATCGTCGTGGGCGAGCGCGAGGCGGCCGCGCGCAGCGTGTCGCTGAGGCTCTTGCGCGGCGCCAAGGGCCAAGTCATGGCGCTTGAAAAAGTCGTTGAGCTGCTGAAAAGTGAAGCGTTGCCGGGCTGATTCGGTCGCTGAGCTGAGGGAACAATTCGACGGAATTGCCGCTTACGTTTGACGGGAGGAGCTGTCAGTTTTCCGCGGCAAGTCGGCTGAGATGCCGACGGAGGTGATTTATTCGTAGAGACTTTCGTACCCCGCCCCCGCGCGAGCCGGCGATAAGGGTGAACAACCAGATTCGCGTCCCGGAAGTCCGGGTAATCGACGTTGACGGCCGCCAGGTCGGCGTGCTCAGCACTCGCGAGGCGATTCGCGTGGCCGAAAGCCGGGGCCTCGACCTGGTCGAGGTCGCACCCACCGCCCAGCCCCCGGTATGCCGCGTCACCGATTTCGACAAGTACCGCTACGCGCAAAAGAAAAAGACCCATGACTCCAAGCGTCATTCGACCGCCACGGCGATCAAGGAGGTTAAGATGGGCGCGCGGACGGAAAAACATGACGTCGAGTTCAAAATCAAGCACATCCGGCGCTTTGTTGCCGAGGGTCAGCGTGTTAAGCTCTCGATTTCGTTTCGCGGCCGGGAAATAACCCATCCCGAGCTGGGACGCACGTTGCTTGATTCGATCGTCGCCCAGGTGCAGGACATCGCACAGGCGGACGGTCTGCCCCGGATGGAGGGGCGCAACATGTCGATCCTGCTGACGCCGCGCTAGGATTTGGGAAAGACCCGAGAATCGGGACTGCATCCAGCGACCGGGAGCAAGAGCCGCATCCGATGGGCAAACTGAAGACCAATCGCAGCGCCGCCAAGCGCTTCTCCGTGAGCAAAACCGGCAAGGTCAAGCACAAAAAGGCCTACCTGCGCCACCTGCTCTCGTCCAAAGGCCGTGCCCGCAAACGCCACCTGCGCCGGCCAAACGTCCTGAACGCCACTGACGCGCGCACTATGCGCAAACTGGTCCCGTATCTCTAGGGCAATCAAAAAGGAAAAGGACTGACCTCCGATGCCTCGCGCCAAAGGCGGCCCCAAAACACGCCGCCGTCACAAACGACAGCTCAAGCTCGCCTCCGGTTTCGTCGGCGGCCGCAAACTCTACCGCCAGGCCCGCAGCACGCTGGAGAAGGGGCTGACTTACGCCTATCGCGATCGCAAGCAGAAGAAGCGCGACTTCCGCGCACTGTGGATCACGCGAATCAACGCGCTCGCCCGCGAATACGGGCTGAGCTACAGCCGCATGATGGACGGGCTCAAGAAGGCCGGCGTCGAGATCGACCGCAAGCAGCTTGCCGCCCTCGCGCTTGCGCGCGAAGGCCTTTTTGCCGAGCTGGCTGCCACGGCCAAAAAGGCACTCGAGGCCGCAGCTCAAGCCAAAGCCGCCTAGAGGGGCAGAGCGCCCTGGCGGCTTTCGAGGACCATGTGGCGCGCGGCCGCATGGTCTTTTCCTTGATTGTCGTTCGATGCTCCTGTGCTCGATCCTTTTTGGGAGTTTGACGATGCCCGGTTTGGCGCGCTCGCGAGCGGACCGGATGGTGCGCATACACACTTCCTGAGGACGTGATGAGAGAACAGCTCGAAGCTCTTCGCGCCGCGGCGATGGCGCAGTTGGACGACGGCGCGAGCGCCGAGCAGATCGAAGCGGTGCGCGTGCGCGTGCTCGGGCGCGGCGGCGAACTGACCGACGTGATGCGCCGGATGCGTGAGGTCGCCGCCGAGGAACGCCCGGCCATCGGCCAGCTCGTCAATCAGATCAAACGCGAGATCGAAGGCCGCATCGAGGCGCTGCAGGAGCGGCAGCGCGTCGTCGCGCTCGCCCGCTCGCTCGGCGAGGCGCGGCTCGACGTGACGCTGCCCGGCGCACGCGTCGCGCGGGGCCGGCTCCATCCGCTGACCCTGGTGATGGAGCAGATGCTCGACATTTTCGCCTCGATGGGCTTCGAGATCGCCGCAACCCAGGACGTCGAGGACGATTTTCATAACTTCGAGGCGCTCAATTTTCCGCCCGACCATCCGGCGCGCGAGATGCAAGACACCTTTTTCCTGCCCGGGGAGATGCTGCTGCGCACGCACACTTCCAACGGCCAGATTCGCGTGATGCAAAGCCGCAAGCCGCCGCTGGCAGTGGTGTGTCCAGGCAACTGCTACCGGCGCGATGAATTGAGCGTGCGCGCCTCGCCGATGTTCAGCCAGATCGAGGGCTTCATGGTTGACCGCGCCGGGCGGGTCACGATGGCGCATCTTAAGGGCGTGCTGAGCGAATTCGCGCGCGCGTTCTATGGCCCGCGCACCGAGGTGCGATTTCGCACGAGCTTTTTCCCGTTTACCGAGCCGAGCGCCGAACTCGACATCAGTTGCCTACTCTGCGGGGGCGCGGGATGCCGCGTGTGCAAGCAGAGCGGATGGACCGAGATCCTGGGCTCCGGGATGATTCATCCCAACGTGCTGCGCAAAGTCGGTTACGACCCCGCCGAGTACCAGGGTTTTGCCTTCGGGATGGGCGTCGAACGGCAGGCGCTGCTCAAGCTCGGCGTCGACGACATGCGGCTCTTTTTCGAAAACGACCTGCGCTTTCTCGGACAATTTCCGTCCTTCACAGCCCGATCTTCGGTCGCCCGGTCTTCGGACCCGGGATCATCGTCATGAAGCTGCCGCTCAGTTGGCTCGCCGAGTTCGTCACGCTCGAAGCCGAAGTCGAGGAGTTGTGCCGCCGCTTGACGCTCGCCGGGCTCGAGGTCGAGAACGTCGAACGCGTAACGCCGGGTTTCAGCGACGTCTTCGTGGCGCGCGTGCTCAAGGTCGAGCGCCATCCCAACGCCGACCGTCTCAATCTGTGCGACGTCGACGCCGGCGCGGTCGGGCGTTTCAGCGTGGTCTGCGGCGCGCCCAACGTGCGCGCGGGGATGACGGCGCCGTTCGCACGCCTGGGCGCCCGGCTTATCGGCAGCGGGCATGGCAGCGGCGGCCATCGCGCCGCGAGCCTCGCCGACGCACCGCCTCTTCAGGCAGCAGTTATCCGCGGCGTGCGCTCGGAGGGGATGCTCTGTTCGGAGCGCGAGCTGGGATTTTCCGACGATCACGCGGGTATCGTGGCGCTGTCGGACGACGCGCCGATCGGGGTTGAACTGGCCTCCTATTTGCGTTCCGACGACACGGTGCTCGACATCGCGATCACGCCCAATCGCGGCGATAGCCTGTCGATCCTAGGGCTCGCGCGCGAAGTGGCGGCATTATTCGGGCTGAAGCTCAAGCAGCCGGCCGTGAAGTCCGCGATGCTCAGGGCGCGCGGCAGCGGTCAGCGCGCGCAGCCGGAGCTCGCGGTCGAGATACTGGCGCCCGGGCTTTGTCCACATTACGCGGGGCTGCCGATAGGCGGCGTGAAGATCGGGCCCTCGCCGCTCTGGATGCGGCGGCGGCTGGAGCTGTGCGGGATGCGCGGCCTCAACAACGTGGTCGACGCGACCAATTACGTGATGCTGGAGTTGGGACAACCGCTGCACGCCTTCGACAGCACGCAAATCGCCCGGCAGCGGATCGTGGTGCGCCGCGCCGACCAGGCGCCAGATGGCGCGCTCGACCGCGAATTTGTCACGCTCGATAACGTGCGGCGCGCGCTCGAGCCGGCCGACCTGCTGATCGCGGACCCGGAAAAGCCGCTGGCGATCGCGGGAATCATGGGCGGGCTCAACTCGGAAGTCAGCGCCGCCACCACCGACCTGGTGCTGGAGAGCGCTTATTTCGAGCCGATGACGATCGCGCGCACCGCGCGCCGCCTGGGTCTTCGCAGCGAGGCCAGCTACCGCTTCGAGCGCGCGATCGATCGTGGCGGCCAGATGCGCGCGCTCGCGCGCGTCGCCGAGCTCATAATCGCCAGTGCCGGCGGCAAGGTCTCGGGACCCGCGGTCGAGGCGGAGCCGCGGCCGGCGTCCGAGCGCCGCGTGATGCTGGATCTCGGCGCGGTGGATTCGCTTTTGGGCGTTGCGATTCCGGGCGCGGAAGTCCGCGCGCGGCTGAGCGCGCTCGGCGCCGCGGTCAAACCGGCGGGCGCGCGCCGGCTGATGGTCACACCGCCCTCGTTTCGCCCGGACCTGAACGAGCCGGCCGACCTCGCCGAGGAAATCGCGCGGCTCAAGGGACTGACCGAGATTCCCGCGACGGTGCCGCAGCGCGCGGCGATGCCCGCGACGCCTAACGACTACAGGAGCTTTATCAGCGCGGCGCGCGAGTTGATGGTCGGTGCGGGCCTGACCGAGCTGAGAACGATCGCATTCATCGGGCCGGACGATAATCGGCTCTATCCCGGGATGGGCGGCAAGGCGGTGCGAGTTGCGAATCCGCTCTCCGCAGAGCTGAGCGAGCTGCGGCTCAGCCTGGCGCCAGGGCTGCTTGGCGCGCTGCGCTTCAATCTCAACCGTGAAGCGGCGTCCTTTCACGCTTTCGAGATCGGCAAGGTCTTTTCGACGCACGATGGCGCGCCGGTCGAGTACGAGCGGCTGGCCGCAATCAGCTACGGCGACTATGCGCTGGGCGCAGTCGGACGGCCGGCCGTGGCTGCAAGCTTCTTCACGCTCAAGGGTGTGCTCGAGCAATGGTTCTACGCGCTGGGCGTGGCCGCGCGCGTTGCGTTTGACGCCGCAGGCGAAGCCGACTATCCGTTTCTGCATCCCGGGCGCGCGGCGCGAGTGATGTTCGATGGCAGGCCGATCGGCTATCTGGGCGAGTTGCATCCGGCAGCGGCGATGAGAGTGGAACTAAGCAGTCCTTGCGCGCTTAGTGAACTTGACTTGGTACATCTCATCGCCTATGGTTTCCTGCCGCGCCAAGAAGTCACGGCTCCACCGAGATACCCCGCAATCCGACGCGACCTCGCTCTGGTGGTGGATCGTGGCATCCCCGCGGCTCGAGTGATCGCGGCGATCAGGGAAAGCGCGCCGCCCTTGCTCGAGAGCGTTGATGTTTTCGACGTGTATGAGGGGGAATCGATAGCGCCGGGCAGGAAGAGCATGGCGCTCGCGTGCCGTTATCGCGGGAAAGATCGCACACTCACGGATGAGGAGGTGAACCGCGCCCACGGCGATTTGACCGAGGGGGCGCGGCGGCGGCTGGGGGCAGAGTTGCGGCAGTAGAGTTAAATTCCGTTCCGGGGGGGGAGCGGTTTGGGGGACGATACTCCGCAGAATATGACCAAGGCCGATCTCGTGGACCTGATCTACGAGCGCATAGGCTCATCCAAAAAGGAAGCCTGCGATATCGTGGAAGAGGTCTTCAAAATAATCGAAGAGAGCCTGCAGCGCGGCGAGAAGGTCAAGATCTCGGGCTTCGGAAGCTTCACCGTCAATCAGAAGCGCGCCCGGCGGGGGCGCAATCCGCAGACCGGACTTAGTATCATCATCGACTCGCGCCGCGTGCTATCCTTCAAGCCAAGCCATGTCCTTAAGGGCCTGGTGGCTAACGGTGCCAAACGATCGGCATAATCGCCGCTGCCTGGATCTCGGGATAAATCTCCGGACGACTTTCGCTGCATGACTTCCCCTGCCCGCACCGCGCGACCCTCGCAGCGCAAAACTGCGCGCCCCCGGGGTGGCGCGGGCGAGGCTGGCGGCGGCGAACAGCTGCTCAAGATCGGCGAGGCGGCCAAGGCGCTCGGAGTGGAAGCTTACGTGCTGCGCTTCTGGGAAACGCAGTTTCCGTTCCTGCGCCCGCGCCATGCGCAGTCAAAGCACCGTTTTTACGCCGCGCAGGATCTGGAGACTCTGCGGCTTATCAAGCGCCTGCTTCACGAAGAGCGCTTCACCATCGCGGGCGCGAAGAAGTACATCCGCGAAGTGGGACTCGAACGCGCGCTCGTCGCCAAGCCGGGCCAAGCGGCCCATTCCGGCTCCACTACGGCGCGCGCCGCTTCCTCCGAGGCTGCCGCGGGACCATCAGGCGTCGTCAGCGATCACACGCGCCGCACGCTGGCCGAGGTCAGGCGCGAGCTCGAATCGCTGCACAAGCTCCTCGAAGACTAGGATTCCGGCCGCGCGTCGATCGGACGCCGGCGCCGTTCAGGTTTGTCTGGCGGCGCGCTTGCCTTCGGCGCCGCCGGTCGCCGACGGGGCGGCCGCGCCCACGATGCGCTCGGTCAGATCGTGCACGGTGTAGCTGCCGAGCGTCTCGATCTCCGCCTGATGCAGCCGCTCGACCATCGCTGCAACCCGTGCGTCGGAAGGGACGGCGCTGCTGCCGCCGCCGCGCACGCATTCGAGGACCTCGCCGAGGCTGATCGTCGAAGAATCGCGTGCGAGGAACAATCCCCTCTCGCCGCCGGCTTCGCCCGGCTCGGTTTCGATTACGATCCCGCCGCCCTCCAGGCGGCGCAGGATCTCGACCAGCACGGCCTCGTCGATCCTGAACTCGGCCGACAGCGTCTCCGGCGTCACCGCGCCGCGCCGTCCGGCCATCCGCTCCCCCAGGCGCAGAGCAACGGCGAGGGCCACGGCGCGCTGGCTCGCCGCCCACCGATTCGCAACCAGCGGCTGATTGCGGCGTTCGAAGGCTGCGGTGACCTCGGCGCCGAAAAGCACGATCACCCAGGTCATATAGATCCAGGTGAGCAGCACCGGGATCGAAGCGAGCGCGCCGTAGATCGCGGCGTATTTGTTGACTCCGTATTGAAAGTAGATGAAGGCCCACTGCGCGATCTGGAGCAGGATCGAAGCCACCAGCGCGCCCACCGCGGCAGCCTCCAGGCTCACCCGGCGGTTTGGAAAAAATACGTAGAGAAAAAAGAAGCCGGCCCAGATCGCCAGGCTCGAGCTGATCAAGCCGGCATGCGCGATGTTGGGCAGGTGCTTGACCAGGATTTCGCGCACCCCAAGCGCGCCCGTCAGCAGCACCGGCACTGCGAAGGTCAGGCTTAGGTAATCGGCGCACTTGCGCGCCAGCGTGCGCCCATACACGACCCGAAAAATATTGTTCAGCGCCTGCTCGACCGTGCCCAGAGTGAGGATCACGGTAAGGAGGAGCGTGGCCGCACCAATCGCGCCCAGGGTCCTGGCGTTGACGTTGGAGACGAACGACATCAGGCGATCGGTAATTTCGGGCGAATTGGCGGTCAGGTAGCGCTCGAGCAGCGGGCGGAGCGCCTGAGACCCGCCAAGCCCGTTAAGCGCCGAGAGCGCCACGGCGAGGATTGGCACGATCGACAGACCCGTCGTGTAGGTCAGCGCCGAAGCCCACAGCAGGCCGTTATCGCGCATCATGCCCTCGGCGCATCGACCAAGGACGCCAGCCGTGCGGGTCTTCAGCGCGCGCCCCAGGCGCGAGTCGCGCGCCTGCGCGCGCTCGATGAAATCGGAGAGGAAATCCTGCGCCATTGACAACACTCGCCCGACGCGGCGGGTGCGGAAGAGCCGCTACGCCCGGCGCGCGGCGTGTTCGGGGATATATCGGAAGTCGCCCCCGATAGGAAACCGGAAAGGCGGCCGCCACGATCTGAAAGTAAGCACGGGGCGGACGGTGCGTTGCGCCGTCCGCCCCGCTATCCACATTCCCCTCTCCACCACAAGTCCGGCCGCAGCAGGGC
>DATJXN010000006.1 GCA_035500095.1 Candidatus Binataceae bacterium | reverse complement strand
GGAAGGCGGCGATCTTGATCCGGCCGCGCAAGCCGGGCGTGATGTCGACGGTGAGCCGGGCCGTGTAGAGCTCCGCGGCCGCCGCGCCGGACGCGGCGGGATCGGGCGATTTGATCCAGCTCTCCGCGTTGCGAGGACGCGTGGCGAAACCGCTGTTGGGACCGCGCGCGGTCATGGCGCGAGCCTTTCGACTTCGGCCGCCAGTGCCGCGATCTCGCACGCGGCTGAGCCGCTATCGTCGTGCTCAAAAACGAGCTGGCCGGTGCGGGCTGCGTCGGCGAAGACGACGCGCTGGCCGATCCGCGCCGCGAGCGCCGGCGGATCGTGTTCGGTGAGGCTATGCGCGGTCTCGCGGGCAATGACCGTGCGTGCAGGACAGCGGTTAAGAACGAAGCGGGCTACGAGTGCGGGGCGAAAGACGCGCGCTTCGGCGATCAGCGCGAGCATTTCGGCCGATGCCCAACCGTCGAAGGGCGACGGTTGCACGGGGATCAGCGCGAGGTCAGCGACGATCATCGCCCGCTCCCGTCAGCGGTTTTCCACCGATCGGCGTCGCGCCCAACATCAGAAGGGTTAGATTCTTGTACGTTAGATTCTAAGTTAGGCGGCTCGGAAGTGACGGAACTTGCACCGAAAAATGCCGCTTCCGGTTCCTGATAGCACGCGGCGTCGGTTCCCGATGGCACGTGCTCTGGGGTTCCCGAAGGCACGATACCATCAACGGATTGTCCACAGCCGCCTGTGGAAAAGTTGCCCTGGGTGAAGGCCAGCAGCTCGCGTCCGACGCGGTCGCGTTCGACGGCGAGGCGGTAGCCTGGCAGCGGCTGCCGGTGTGCGAGATCGCGCAGCTCGAAGGCAAAGCGCTTGAACGGCGAGAGGCTCGCCGACTTGGTGTAGAGATGGCGGAACTCGAACCGCCAACCGGCCCGCTGTCTACCCGCGTGCTTGCGCACGATGCGATAAAGCCAGCGCTCGAGGCCGCCGGTCAGCGCGAAGTATTGGCGGTCGATGGTGAGGACCAGCGCATCGTCGTGGACGGCGCGATAGAACCAGTCTGGCACGATCAGATCGATGCCGTCGGCGCGTCCATGCGCATCAGCGCGCTCGGTCCACTCGTTGATCCAGGAGAAGCGGTGCATGCGCCGCTCGTTGGTCTGCCGCAGCGAAGTCGCGACAGTGGTGGACTGCAGACGATCGAGCGCCGCCTTCAGTCGCTGATAATCGCGTGCGCTGACGCCGCGGCCGATAAAGGTGAGGATCTCATACGGGGTGGCCGCCATCAGGCGCGACGGCCGCAGGCCGATGTCGCGCGCCTCGACGATCTGGCTGGCGGCCCAGATCAGGATGTCGGCGTCCCAGATGGTTGCCATGCCGTGCTCGGGTACGGCTTCGACGCGGATCGCGATGTCGTTCATCCGGTAATCGATTGGCGTCGTGCGATGCGTCTTGGCGAGGCTGAAGAAGGGATAGGCCATCAGGTCTTGCGCATCGCGCGGCGCCAGATCGCCTGGCAGCGCGCGGAACAATTCGAGCTGCTCGCGTTCGGATCGCGTGCGATGGCGCGCTGACATCGCTGGAGATCAGCGGTAGAGCTGCCGCGCGTGCTGGATCTCGGCCGGCGTATGGCGTCGGGCCGGCAACACGACAGACTTGCCGGGGTCTGATGTCGACGCCTTGACGGCGGAATCGACCCACGCTTGCAGGTCTTCGAGGCGATAGACGACGCGGCCCCCGAGTTTGGAGTAGCGCGGGCCCGTGCCGTAGATGCGGTGCTTTTCGAGGGTGCGGATCGAGAGACCGACAAATCGCGCGGCCTCGGGCGTGCGTAGGTAGCGCGGCGGCATGCCGGCGGCATTGGTGGTGGACATGGGAAAACTCCGCGATGGTCTCGGGGAGACCGCCGAATGGTAGCGGCCGTCACCGACCACGGTGGCGGAGAGACGTCGCTTAGAGGGATGGTGATGTCGCAAGGCGGCGAGATCGCCACCCGTATCGAACGGCGGCGCTAGGTCCGGCCACGGAAGGGATAGAGCAACAGGCGGCGATAACCGCCCTGCATCATTGCGTAGCCCAGCCGTGCTAGCCGTATAGTCCGATCGCGCAGGTCATGGGTTTTCCAACCGCGCTCGGGCATCCGGCCGGTGCCAAAAAGAGCCTCGGCAATGTCACGGTAGCTCGCGTTTTCG